>NZ_JBFUJP010000019.1:0-73208 GCF_056401315.1 Rhodococcus sp. P4_F5
ACTGGCCGCCATCAGCAGCCCGTCCGCGGACACCAGCACCGCGTGGGTGACACCCTGCACGTCGCGGGCGAAATTCGAGACCAGCCAGTCGAGCGAGCTGCGGCCCGCGGATCCCTGATCCAGGTTGAGCTCGGATCCCTGATCCATGTTCATCTGTCTCCTTAGATGCTGTTGCGTTCGGCCTGGCCGGCGGCGCGGCCCTCGCGGATGCCCTGTTGGTGCCTGCTGAGCTTCTCGCGGATCGCATCCGGGTCGCGCAGCCTCGGCGGCGTGTTGATCTKGTCAGCCCCSTCGACSCSGCCGGGCACCAGTCGSTGKCCGGGYYGACGYTGYGGSAGCCCCGAAGCGGTACGCGACTCGCCGCGTGGCCCGGTGGCCCGGTTSGCGGCGTCCCAGCCTACGTCCGCGGCGGACTTCCAGGCCCGGTTTCCCTCTGCCGAGATGGGGTCTGTCAGCCAATCGGAGACCATGCCCATGAAGATCGGTGTCGTCTCGGTGGAGAGCAGCGCCGGCGGCTCCTCGACCCGCGGTCGGGCCATGAAGAACGACGCCGTCTTCTCGGAGTTCAGGCGGTAGCGGTGTCGCCTCGCCCGGGCCGGGTCGTCGTTGTCCGGGCCGGTGACGGGTGACGGGCCGACGACCGGATCCGGGGTGGGGGCCGGCGTGACCGGCCCAGCCACCAGGTCGCTCCGCGGCGGCAGGCCGGGTGTGGCACCGGGGGTCCGCCGCGGCAGCGCCACCGTGGGCTCGGGGACACGCTGCAGAGGCGCCGCCGTGGGCTCGGGGGCACGCTGCGGAGGCGCCGCCGGGCGGTCGGGTGTGCGCTCCGGGGGCCCGTCCGGACGCTCGGGGGCGCCCTCGGTGAACCCGGCCGCGACGCCCGGGGTGCGCTGCGGCAGACCGGGCTGCTCGGCGGCAGGAGGCTGGGCGGCAGAAGGCTGGGCGGCAGAAGGCTGGGCGCTGGGTACCTCGGTGCCGGGCGCCAGCGTCAGTGGGCCGGGACCCACCGTGACGGATACCGGGACCACGGGCCCCGACCGCGTCTCGGGCACCTGAGACTCGGGCACCTGAGACTGAGGCGCCTGCGTCTTCGGCTGAGGCTGAGGCACCTGGGCCATGGGCGCTGCGGGCCGCGGCCGAGCAGCCGGCTCCTCTCCGTAGGCATCCACGGACGCCTGCGGCCCGGTCATCGCCAGCGCCAGCGGCGACACCATCACGGTGTGTGGGATGTGCACGCTCGTCGTGACGCCCTGGTTCCGCATCGTGTCGAAGGTCGGACGCATCCGGACGGTCAGTCCGTGCTGCGCGGCGAGCTCGCTGATCACGTACAGGCCCATGTGGCGGGCCGTCTCGGCGCTCACCTCGCCGCCGGACGCGAGCCGCTCGTTGATCTTTGCCAGCTCCGCCGGCTGGATGCCGATGCCGCGGTCGGAGATCTCGAGCAGCAGCCCGCCGTCGACGGCGCGGGCGAAGTTGAACGTCACCTTGGACTCGGGCGGGGAGGCGCGCAGCGAGTTGTCCAGCAGTTCGGCCAGCATGTGCACGATGTCCGTGGCGACGGCGCCGGCGATCGCGCCCTGCGGCGTGTTGCCGACCTCCACCCGCTGGTAGTCCTCCACCTCGGACATCGCGGCGCGCAGCACGTCGCCGACCTGGACGGGTTCGGAGTGGCCGCGGCGGGTGCGGGTACCGGAGAGGATCAGCAGGTTCTCGCCGTTTCGGCGCATGCGGGCCGCGAGGTGGTCGAGCCGGAAGAGGCTCTCGAGCCGCCGGGGATCCTTCTCCTCGAACTCGAGGTTCTCGATCAGGCCGAGCTGCTGGTCGACCAGCGACTTGCTGCGCCGGGCGAGGGTCTCGAACATGTCGCCGATCTGCAGGCGCAGCTGCGCCTGCTCCCCGGCGAGCTTGAGTGCCTGACCGTGCATGTCGTCGACGGCGCGGGCGAGCGTGCCGATCTCCTCGGTGGTGTACACCGGGATCGGCTCGAAGTCGGTGACCGCGGAGGTGTCGCCGACCTTGATCCGCTCGAGCGCGTTGGGGAGGTCCTCGTCGGCGACCTTGATCGCCCCGCGCCGGAGCCGGTTGATCGGGCGGATCAGTGACCGCGCGACAACCAGGCCCAGCAGGATCGTGGCGAGCAGCGTGGCGAGCACCACGACGGCGGCCTGTACCGCCGCGGAACGGGTCTCGCTGGCCTTCGCGGCCACCAGGTCGATGATCTTGGCGGTCGAGCTCTTGATCAGCGGGGTGTAGATCGACTGGCTGTCGAGCATCGTCTGATGCATCTCGAGCTTCGGCGGCGTACCGGCCGGCGTGTTCAGCATCAGGTCGCTGCGGGTGTTGACCGCCTGCCGCAGAGCGGCCAGGTTGGGGTCGTCCTCCGGGAAGTAGCGGGCCAGGATGTCGATCATGGCCAGCTCGGCGCCGATGCCGGCAGCCAGCTCGCCGTCGGTGATGTTCGGATCCTGATAGCGCTTGATGATCGCGAGCGTCTGGTCGAAGAGGCGGCGCTGCGCGGCCCAGGCGTCGATCAGCCGGGTTCCCTCGTTGAGGATCGTCTCGTCACCGATGGGCGCGATGGCCGCGATGACGGTCTTCGCCGCGTCCGACTGGATCGCCGCCGTCCGGGCACCGAGGTCGTCGAGCGACAGTTTCGTCATGTCGCCGCGGAGCGCCTCGGTGTCGCCGATCACCCGGTCCACGGCGGCCACCAGGTCGGGATCCATCTCGGGGTCCGCGACCGCCTCGCGCATCGCCTCGATCGTCTTGCTGACCTGCGCGGCGTCGTCGGTCGGCGACCCCTGCCGGGAGAGGTAGTTGGCGATGAGGAAGCCGGTCGCGACGTCCATGTCCAGCAGCGGCGCGACGATGGAGGTTCGCGTCGCGGCCTCGCTGAAGTGGGCGGCGGTGCTGAGCTGGTCCTGCACGCGGAGCCCACCGAGCACCATTGCCGCGGTGATCGGCAGCGCGACCACCGCGGCGACCTTCCATCGCAGACCCCAGCCCTCGAGGTTCCACGGCCTGTTGACAGGCGGCGACTGCGTCTTCATCTTCCAAACTCACTTTCCACCCAGGTCCGGCACAAGTTCCCGTACTCGTGCCGCCCCCCCGGACCACAGAACGACTGTTCGGTGGAGGGAGTCGAGGACTGACTCCTCAGCGGCTCCGGAGTCTAGAGGCTCCGAGACCCCGGCGAGTGCCTTATTGTTCTCGAGTCGTTATGACGCCGTGATCGAACGGCCCGGCGAATCCCGCAGGCGTCAGGACAATCCCGGCACAACGGTCGCAATTGCGCCATATCAGCCCCACTGGTGCCGTCGTACCCCAACAGCTTCTCCGGATTGCGCCGAGCCGGGCGCCAAAGTGATTCACTTCACACGCGCCCGGCTCGGTTCCCTGGGTCTCTCAGACGTCGAGGAAGCGGACATCCTTCGCGTTACGGGTGATGAAGCTGCGACGGGCCTCGACGTCCTCACCCATCAGGATGCTGAACAGCTCGTCGGCCGCCGCCGCGTCGTCGAGGGTCACCAGGCGCAGCACCCGCACCGACGGATCCATGGTGGTCTCCCACAGTTCCTTGGCGTTCATCTCGCCGAGACCCTTGTAGCGCTGGATGCCGTCGTCCTTGTTGATCTTCTTGCCGCTCTTGAGGCCGGCGTCGAGCAGCGCGTCGCGCTCGCGGTCCGAGTACGCGAAGTCCGGGTCCGACCGCTGCCACTTGAGCTTGTACAGCGGCGGCTGCGCGAGGTAGACGTGGCCGTGCTCGACCAGCGGACGCATGAACCGGAACAGCAGCGTCAGCAGCAGGGTGGCGATGTGCTGGCCGTCGACGTCGGCGTCGGCCATCAGCACGATCTTGTGGTACCGCAGCTTGGCGATGTCGAACTCGTCGTGGATGCCGGTACCGAACGCGGTGATGATCGACTGGACCTCGGTGTTCTTGAGGACGCGGTCGATGCGGGCCTTCTCGACGTTGATGATCTTGCCGCGCAGCGGGAGGATCGCCTGGTACATCGAGTCGCGACCGGACTTGGCCGAGCCGCCTGCGGAGTCGCCCTCCACGATGTAGATCTCGGACTTGGCCGGGTCGTTGGAGCGGCAGTCGGCAAGCTTGCCGGGCAGGCCGCCGAGGTCGGTGGCGCTCTTGCGCCGGACCAGTTCGCGCGCCTTGCGGGCGGCGACGCGGGCCTGCGCGGAGGACACCGCCTTGCCGACGATCGTCTTGGCGTCGGCCGGGTTGGACTCGAACCAGTGCCCGAGGTGCTCGTTGCACGCCTTCTGCACGAACGACTTGACCTCGGTGTTGCCGAGCTTGGTCTTGGTCTGGCCCTCGAACTGCGGCTCGCTGACCTTGACGCTGACGATGGCCGCGAGTCCTTCGCGGATGTCGTCGCCGGTGAGCTTCGGGTCCTTGTCCTTGAGCAGCTTCTTGTCCAGCGCGTACTTGTTGACGGTGGCCGTCAACGCGGCGCGGAAACCCTCTTCGTGGGTGCCGCCCTCGTGGGTGTTGATGGTGTTCGCGAAGGTGTGCACGGACTCCGAGTACCCGGAGTTCCACTGCATCGCGACCTCGAGCTCGTGGCCGGGGCCCTTGCCGGTGAAGCCCACCACCGAGTTGTGGATCGGGGTCTTGCTCTTGTTGATGTGCCGGACGTAGTCCTCGAGTCCACCGGGGTAGTGGTAGATGCGGGACTTCGTCTTCACCTTCCCCGACTTCTCCTCCTCCTCCACCTCGGCGGCCGACCTCGGCGCCTCGGCGACTTCGGCGGCCTCGTCGTCGATGACCTCTGCGCGCTCGTCGGTCAGCGTGATGGTCAGGCCCTTGTTCAGGAAGGCCATCTCCTGCAGGCGACGGGCGACGGTCTCGAAGTTGTATCGAGTCGTCTCGAAGATCTCCGGGTCCGCCCAGAAACTGACGGTGGTTCCCGTCGCCTTGGTGGCGTCACCCTTCATCAGCTCACCGGGCTTGGAATCGGTGTACGTCTGGTGCCACTCGAAGCCGTCGACGTTGATGTCCACGTCGAGGCGGGTGGACAGCGCGTTGACCACGGAGATGCCGACACCGTGCAGGCCACCGGAGACCGCGTACGAGTCCGAGTCGAACTTGCCGCCGGCATGGAGCTGGGTCAGGACGACCTCGACGGTCGGAACTCCGGACGCGTGCATCCCGACGGGAATGCCTCGACCGTCGTCGACGACCCGGATGCCGCCGTCCTCGAGCAGCGTCACCTCGACCTTGCTCGCGTGCCCGGCCATCGCCTCGTCGACCGAGTTGTCGACGACCTCCCAGATCAGGTGGTGCAGGCCGCGCTCACCGGTGGAACCGATGTACATGCCGGGGCGCTTGCGAACCGCCTCGAGTCCCTCGAGGATCGTGATGGACGATGCGTCGTAGTCTTTGCTCGGAGTGCTCTTGTCTGACTTCTGGGCAGCCACGGGCGGGGTGCTCTCCTTCTCATCTGCATGCCGAGCGCGGCCAGTGGAGCCGGCGGCCGCGAGGTACCACGCCATCTTACTTGCACGGGCATGGCCGGGAGTGCCTACGACACCCCTGACGTCCCCGTCAGCGCATTTTCGGCGACCCCGGTAGGTGCAAACCTGGGTGGGATCGGGTCAGGACGGGACCGTGTCGGCGTCCGTCACGACGTCACGGTCGAGCACGTCCTCGACGAACTCCGCGGTCAGCCGGGCCACCTCGGCGGCATGCGAGATCGGCGACCAGTGCCCGGCCGGGATCACCCGACGCCGCAGGTCGGGGGCCCACTTCTCGGTGTCCTGGTAACCCACCGGACGGACCGCGCGGTCGTTGGCGTTGAGGATCAACTGCACCGGCACGTCGGTGCGGCGCGCCCGCGGCGCACCGAGACGCGGCCTGATGTTCGCCCGGTAGAGCTTGAGGCCGTTGACCATGTCCGCGCGCAACGTCGGCGCGGTCGGGACCAGGGCGGGGTCGAGTCCGTCGAAGAACCGCAGGAACGTCGGCCACAGCCGGTCCAGACCGAGCCGGAACGGCAGCGGGCCCAGCACGGGAATCTGGAAGAGCACGGTGTACGCCGAGGCGACGGCCTGGGTGAGCCGGTCCCGGATCCGGCGGGGGCTCGGGTCGGCGAACCCCTCGCGGACCCAGGTGCCGAGGTGGTCGAGGTTCGGGCCGGAGATCGAGGTGAACGACGCGATGCGGCGGCCCGCGTCGGGCTCGCACGCCGCCTCCCAGGTCTCGACCGAACCCCAGTCGTGGGCGAGCACGTGCACCGGTTCGGTCGGGCTGACCGCGTCGATCACCGCGAACAGGTCCTGGGCGATCAACTCGAGCCGGTAGGCGGACACGGCGGCCGGCACGGTGCTGCGGCCGGCGCCGCGACTGTCGTAGCTGACCACCCGGAACTTCTCCGCCAGTCGCGGCACCACGTGTTCCCACAACTGGTGGGTGTCCGGCCAGCCGTGCACCAGCACGAGCGTGGGACCGTTCGGGTTTCCCTGCTCGAAGACGGCCAGTTCGACGTCACCGTTTCCGACGGTCGATGCGACGGCCGGACGCACCGAGTGGGATCCCTTGCTGCTGTTGCTCATTCGCTGTTCCTCACGTCTGGAGATCCAGGACGAGGCGCTCGCCGGCGGATCGGGACACACAGATCAACATCTCGTTCTCCTGCTCGGCCGCGCTCAACCGCGTCTCCCTGTGCTCGGGGGTGCCGCCGAGCACCCGCACCCGGCAGGTGCCGCAGAACCCCTGCTGACAGGAGTAGCCGACGCCGGGCAGTCGCTCCCTGATCACGTCGAGCGCGGACCGGTCCGCGGGCACCGTGAGCACCTCGCCGCTGCCCGCGAGTTCGACCTCGAAGGCGGTCCCGTCGAGCACCGGCGGCGCACCGAACCGCTCGAAGTGCAGTGCGGTCGCCGGGGTGTCGGGGAACGCGGTGCGCACCAGTTCGAGCATCGGCGTCGGACCGCAGCAGTAGACGGCGCCGCCGGCCGGCGCCCGGCCCAGCAGGTCGTGGGCGGTCGGGATCCCGAACTCGTCGTCGGGACGAACGAAAACCCTTGCCGGATCCCATGACTCGATCTCGTCGAGGAACGGCATCGACTCGCGGGAGCGCCCCGAGTACACGAACTGCCAGTCCATCCCGGCGGCCCGCGCCGCGCGCACCATCGCCAGGATCGGTGTGATCCCGATGCCGCCGGCGACGAACAGGGCCCGCCCGTGCCCGACGAACGGGAAGCCGTTGCGGGGGCCGCGGACGGTCACCGTGGTGCCGGGTCGCAGGCCGTGCATCTCGACGGACCCGCCGCCGCCGTCCGGAATCGCCCGGACCGCAATGCGGTAGTGCGAGCGGTCCGCGGGGTCCCCGCACAGCGAGTACTGACGGCGCCGCCCGGAGGGCAGGTGGAAGTCGAGGTGACAGCCCGGCTGCCAGGCCGGCAGGTGGCCGCCACCGGGGGCGGCGAAGGTGAGCGCGGCGACGTTCTCGTCGCGCGCGACGACCTCGCGCGCGGTCACCGTCAGCGTCATCGCGGAGTCCGGGTTGTGCCCGGCGTGGCCGGGGTTGTAGTCATGCCGCTCGATGAAACGAAAGTAATTGTCCACCAACACTTTCGCAAAGGACATCACGCGGTCGCGGCGAGCCCGGCCGCGCAGGTCCGGCGGCGGCGCGACGTTCTCGTCGGGCACGTTCGTCATGGTTGTCATCGGGGGCGGCGCTACCGGGTCGCGGCCTGCGCGGCCGGGGAGGCGGCGAGGTACGCGACCGCCTGGGCCGTCGAGCCCTCGTGCGAGGGGTGGTAGTTGCGGCCGAAGTAGCGGCCCATCCGCACCACCACCTCCTTGGTGCCCGGCAGCACGCCGCGCCTGCCCGCCGCCCGGAAGTCGGACCAGTGCGGCTTGCGGCGGTGCGGCGCCCAGCTCGCGAGCTCGGGATCGTTCGCCATGAGGAACCGGGTGCCGCGCACCCACAGGTAGACGATGGCGGGGGTGGCGATGAGCTGGGTGCGCAGGCGCCGGGACTCCCGCTTGTCGAAGTACCGCATCACGTCGTAGGCGACGGCGCGGTGCTCGACCTCCTCGCTGCCGTGCCAGCGCAGCAGGTCCAGCATCGTCGGGTGCGGGTTGGCCCGGTCGAGGCCCTTGGCGTTGAGCACCCAGTCGCCGAGGAACGCGGTCAGGTGCTCGATCGCGGCGATCAGCGCGAGCCGCTCGATCAGGTAGTTCTCCCTGCGCCCCGCGGTGACCGGTCGCGGCCCGAGGAGCTTGCCGAACACCCACTCCATCTGGTCGGTGAACGGCGTCGGGTCCAGGCCCCTGTCCTTGAGGTGGGCGAGCACGCCGGTGTGGGCGTGCGCGTGCATCGCCTCCTGGCCGATGAAGCCGGCGACGTCGGCGCGCAGCTCCTCGTCCTCGATCAGCGGGAGCGCCTCCTTGAACGTCTCGACGAACCAGTCCTCGCCGGCGGGCAGCAGCAGGTGCAGCACGTTGAACACGTGGGTGGCGAAGGGGTCGCCCGGGATCCAGTGCATCGGCAGGTCCGACCAGTCGAACACGACGTTCCGCGCCTGCAGCAGGAGGTGGTCGGGTTCCGCCACGGTCGGCGCGGGCGCGGTCTCGACGGACATCGGGCTCCCCTTTCGACGTCGCGCGGCGACGCCTGTGACACAGTTCACTCGTTAATTCGAGTAACTGTAACATGGGGTAATAGACAAATACAGGGGTCCCGACGGGTCCCGCCCGGTCCTATCCGTAGGTGTCCCGCGGGCCCCGGCCGCGGATGTGTCGTTCGCCCTTGCGCCAGCTGGGGGCGCTGGGCCCGGTGATCCGCAGCGTCGTCACCACGCCGTTCCCGACGGCCGCGGCGATCTTCGCCAGGATCTGCGCCTGCATCATCCGCAGCTGGGTGGCCCAGGCCGTGGACTCGGCCGAGATGCTCAGCACGCCGTCACGCAGACTCAACGGCACGGCGTGCACCGCGATGTCCTCCCCCACCACCTCCGGCCACCGGCCCAGCACCGTTCCCTCGGAGACCCTCGGCGACCAGCCCCGCTTCTTGGCTACGGAACTGGTCAGCGCGCCGAAGGCCTGCGGGTCCCGGGTGTCCGGCCCCGGGCCCGACCAGCCTCGACGGCCGGTGCGTCGGGTCCCCGGCGACGACCGGCCCTGCCCGACCGACTGCCCCTTCGCCTTCGCCGCCGCACGGGCCTCCTCCAGCGCACGGCGCGCCAGGTCGATGCCGCGGAGTTCGGGATCTTTGTCCGGGCCGCCGGCGGCCGGTGTCTCGTCGGGCATGGGTGTCCTTTCCTGCTCTGGGTCAGCCGAGGGTGGAGGTGCGGCCGTCGGGCCGCTCCACGGCCGCGACCGCGAACCGGGCCGCGTCGAGTTCGGCCGGCACGTCCTCCGCGACGGCCGCGGTGATGAGCACCTGCTCGGCGTCGGCCGCGACCGCCGCCAGGGCGCTGCGACGCTTGCGGTCCAACTCGGCGAACACGTCGTCGAGCATCAGCACCGGGTCGGTGCCGTCGGTGCGCAGCAGCGCGAAGGCCGCGAGCCGCAGCGACAGCGCGAACGACCACGACTCGCCGTGACTGGCGAAGCCCTTGGCCGGCTGGTCCCCGAGCACCAGGTCGAGGTCGTCGCGGTGCGGGCCCACCAGACACACCCCGCGATCGATCTCGCGCTGCCGGGCGACGGCGAGTTCGCTGAGGAAGCTGGCCTCGAGCACCTCGACGTCCTCGCGCACCCACTCGCGCCGCGGGTCGGCGAGCTCGGGCGGCATCGACGCGCCCAGGCTACTGCGGTAGCGGATGCTCGCCGGCCGGGACTCCGGCGCGATGTCCCGGTAGGCCTGGGTCACGTGGTCGGTGAGCTCGCCGACCAGCCGCAACCGGCCGGCCAGCAGTTCGGCACCGTGCGCGGCCAGGTGCCCATCCCAGACATCAAGTGTCGCAAGGGCACTCGCACCGTCCGTGGACCGCCCGCCGCGGCGCAGCGCCCCTCCCGCGGTCTTGAGCAGGGCCGAGCGCTGCCGCAGCACCTTCTCGTAGTCCGCCTTGACCGCGGCCATCCGCGGTATCCGCGAACACAGCAGTTCGTCGAGGAACCGGCGCCGGTCCCCCGGGTCGCCCCGCACCAGCGAGAGGTCCTCGGGGGCGAACAACACGCTGCGGAGCACGCCGAGGATCTCGCGGGGCCGACGCAGCGGCGAACCGTTCATCCGGGCCCGGTTCGCCCGGCCGTCGTTGATCTCAAGGTCGACGGCCAGTTCCCGGCCGTCGTTGACCACGACCGCACCGACCTGGGCCTGGGCCGCGCCCGCCCGGATCAGCGGCGCGTCCGTCGAGACCCGGTGCGAGGAGAGGGTCGCGAGGTAGCCGAGCGCCTCGAGCAGGTTGGTCTTGCCGTGTCCGTTCGGGCCGAGGAACAAGGTGATGCCCGGGCCGGGCTCGAGGGTGACTCCGTCCCAGGACCGGAAGTCGCGGAGCGTGAACTTGCGAACGAACACTTAGCCGGATTCCGAGACCCGTTGGACGGCGTGACCACCGAACTGGTTGCGCAGGGCCGAGACGGCCTTCATCGCCGGCGAGTCGGACTGCCGGGAGGCGAACCGGGCGAACAGTGCCGCGGAGATCACCGGCGCCGGCACGGCATGGTTGATCGCCTCCTCCACGGTCCACCGTCCTTCTCCGGAATCCTGTGTGTAGCCAGAGATTTCGGCAAACTCGGGGTCCTCGGCGAGCGCCTTGACCAACAGTTCCAACAGCCAGGACCGCACGACGGTGCCCTTGGTCCAGGCCCGCAGCACGCCATGCACGTCGGTGACGAGGTCCTCCGCCTCGAGCAGCTCGTACCCCTCGGCGTACGCCTGCATCAGCCCGTACTCGATGCCGTTGTGCACCATCTTGGCGAAGTGCCCGGCGCCGACCGGTCCGGCGTGCACGTAGCCGTCGGCCCGCTCGCCCTCCGGACGCAGCGAGTCGAAGATCGGCAGGGCGCGTGCGACGTCGGACTCGCCGCCGCCGACCATCAGCCCGTAACCGTTCTCGAGCCCCCACACGCCGCCGGAGACGCCGCAGTCGAGGAACCCGATGCCGGCCGCGCCGAGCAGGTCCGCGTGCGGCCGGTCCTCGGTGAACCGGGAGTTCCCGCCGTCGATCACCAGGTCACCGGCGTCGAGCACCTGGGCGAGTTCGGCAATGGTGTCCCGGGTGATCTGCCCGGACGGCACCATCACCCACACCACCCGGGGCGCCGTGAGGCCGGCGGCGAGGTCCGCGAGCGAGGCCACGTCGGTGACCTCCGGTCGCGGGTCGTACCCGAGCACCTCGTGGCCGTGCGCGCGGAGACGTTCGCGCATGTTGAAGCCCATCTTCCCGAGTCCGACCAGTCCCAGTTGCATCCTGTGATGTCCCTTCACTCGGATAGACGGTGCGTGACGACTCGGTGTTCCGACGGCGGTGACCGCCCGGGTGTCAGCCCGGCAGCCGGACCGGCATGAGCAGGTACGTGTAGTCGCTCTCGGGGGCGGCGAAGGCGCCGTTCTCGCCGGGCACCGGCTCCTCCTCCGGGGCGGGGCGGAGCACGGCCGGCCGGCTCGGGGTGGTGAATCCGAACGACACCCGCTCGCTGTGCAGCGAACCGAGACCGTCGATCAGGTAGCCGGGGTTGAACGCGATGGTCAGCGCCTCGCCCTGGAACTGAGCCTCGAGTGCCTCCTCGGCGCGGCCGGCGTCGTCGCCACCCGCCGCGAGCAGCAGACCGTCGGCCGAGAACTGCATCCGCACCTGCGCACCGCGCTCGGCGACCAGCGCGACACGCTTGATGGCCTCGACCAGCGGGAGCACCTCGACGGTCGCGATCGCGGTGTGCTCCGGCGGAAGCAGCTGACGGAACTTGGGGAATTCCGCGTCGAGCAGTCGGGTGGTGGTGCGACGACCCTCCCCGACGATGCCGAGCAGACCTTCCGAGCCCACCGTGGAACCGGCGCCGAATGCCAGCTGGACCGGCGAATTCGACGGCCCACCAAGGGTTTTCGCTGCCTCGGACAGGGTCTTCGCCGGGATGAGCACCGCGGCGCTGGTGTCGGCGGCGGTGGGAGTCCACTCGATCTGACGGACCGCGAGGCGGAACCGGTCGGTGGCCGCGAGGACGACATTGGTGCCCTCGATCTCGACCCGGATGCCGGTCAGCATCGGCAGCGTGTCGTCCTTGCCGGCGGCGACCGCGACCTGGCCGATGGCCTCGGAGAAGACGTCGACGGGCAGGGTTCCGGTCTGCTGCGGCAGTTCGGGAAGCTGCGGGTAGTCCTCGACCGGCATGGTGGGCAGGGAGAACTTGGCACTACCGCAGGCGATGAGCACCCGGGTGCCGTCGACGGTGACGTCCACCGGCTTGGCGGGCAGCGACCGGGTGATGTCGGCGAGGAGCTTGCCGGAGACCAGCGACTGGCCCGGACCGGAGACCTCTGCGGAGATCCTGACCTGTGCGGACGTCTCGTAGTCGAACCCGGAGATCGTCAGGCCCTGCTCGTCCGCGGAGATCAGGACGCCGCCGAGGACCGGAACGGGCGGACGGGAAGGCAGGCTGCGAGCCACCCACGCGACGGAATCCGCAAAGTCTTCCCGGGCGACCCGAAACTTCATACTCCCGAGCTCCATCGGTGGGTTGGTCCTCTCCGTAGACGTGGCCTTACGCGTCCATGCCGAATCCCAAGAATCCGGCACTGACGACAGAAGCACACCGTATGCCCTCCAGCTCGAAGTTGAAAGCTGAAACCGGCGTGAGCCGCGCTTTCGGCTCAGTGCCGGCCACGGTTGCTCACAGGACCTGTTTTCAACTGATCTCTCCGGAGATAGAACAGCAGTAGTAATAGGTCCTGTGGAATCTGTGGACAGCACGGTCAACGTGCTGGTGTATCGGCGTGGCGTGCTGTGCAGTACTCGAGGATGCACTCGAGGACAGATCGGGCGTGCTGTGGACAGAGGAAATGTTGTTCGAAACAATCCTCGAGTACTCCACAGGTACTCCTCGAGTCATCCTCGAGTCATCCTCGAGTACTCCTCGAGTCATCCTCGAGTACTCCTCGAGTCATCCTCGAGTACTCCACAGACTCATGGAGTTGCACACAGGGTTATCCACAGGTGTGACACACATAATTACCCACAGGTGTGAATAGATTCTCAGGCTGGTTCGGGCGCGTCGGGACTCACACCCGAGGAGATCGGCACGGGGACCGGACGGGGCTTGCGGCTCACGGGGCACGCCAGACGGGATGCGCGGACGGATGGGTGGGGCCGACCTGGTGATGTCTCAGGACTCGCGGACAGTGCGGTCAATGGTCGAAACCGGACCGACGGGTCGAGAGTGCGCTGCCGGGCGACGACGTCGCCGCCTCGCAGTGACCAACGCCGCTTGGTCCTTCGCTGCTCTGTCCAGGGAGATCGAATGCCCGTCGAACCGGGACCGTGCCGGTGGGCGAGACCGGCCGAGCGGCCGGATCGTCGCTCGACCCCGTCCCCGATCGTCGCGGGTGTGCCGTTCGGAGTTCACGTTGTCCTGGGACATCCACCTGTCCTGAACGCAGACATGGGGGGCGTGCGACCCCCTGTCACGCACGCCCCCCACGCCTGTACCAAGAATGAACCCCAGCGATCCGCGCGTCGTGCGTAGTGCACTACCTGTTTCTTCCGCCGGGGCCGCACAGGCGACCGGCCGACACGCTGATCCGCATGCCGGCCGGTTGATCAGCGCTTCGAGCGCTGCTTGATTCGCGCGGTGAGCTCCTGCACCTGGTCGTAGACCTTGCGTCGCTCGGTCATCTCCTTGCGGATCTTCTTGTCGGCGTACATCACAGTGGTGTGGTCGCGACCGAAGGTCTGACCGATCTTCGGCAACGAGAGATCGGTCAGTTCGCGGCAGAGGTACATCGAGATCTGTCGGGCCTGTGCGATCGGCCGGGTCTTCCCGGGGCTGCACAGCTCCTCGATGCTGGTGTTGAAGTACTCGGCGGTGACGGCCATGATCGTCGCGGCGTTGATCTCGATCGTCGCGGAGTCCGGCATCAGGTCGCGCAGCACCACCTCCGCGAGGGTCAGGTCCAGGGCCTGCCGGTTCAGCGAGGCGAACGCGGTGACCCGGATCAGTGCGCCCTCGAGCTCGCGGATGTTGCGCTCGATCCGGCTCGCGATCAGTTCGAGCACGTCATCCGGGACATCGAGCCGGTCCATCCGGGCCTTCTTGCTCAGGATGGCGATCCGGGTTTCGAGTTCGGGCGGCTGGACGTCGGTGATCAGGCCCCACTCGAAGCGGGTCCGGAGCCGTTCCTCGAGGGTCGCGAGCTGCTTCGGCGGCCGGTCGGAGGCGATGACGATCTGCTTGTTGGCATTGTGCAGGGCCTCGAAGGTGTAGAAGAACTCCTCCTGGATGGCTTCCTTGCCCTCGATGAACTGGATGTCGTCGACCAGCAGGACATCCGTCTCGCGGTAGCGGCGCTTGAAGGCGACCTTGCGGTCGTCGCGCAGGCTGTTGATGAAGTCGTTGGTGAATTCCTCGGTGGAGACGTACTTCACCCGAATTCCGGGGAACAGTCGCTGCGAGTAGTGCCCGGCCGCATGCAGCAGGTGTGTCTTGCCCAGCCCCGAGGAACCCCACACGAACAGGGGGTTGTACGCCCGTGCGGGGGCCTCCGCGATCGCGACCGCGGCGGCGTGGGCGAACCGATTCGACGAACCGATGACATAGGTGTCGAAGGTGTACTTCGCGTTGAGACTGTTGCCGCCGGATTCGGAGGGTGCCGAGACCGGCGGCTTGGTGAAGTACGACGGCCAGGACTCGTGAACGCTGGCGATCGCCTCCCGGTCCTCGTCGATCTCTTCCGGATCGGTGTCGTCGGGTTCGGGCGCCGCGGCGTCCGTGGTCTCGTCGGGGCCGGGCCGACGGCGTCGGTACGTCGGCATGCTGAGCGCGGAAGGTTCGACGGAGATCGCGGGGTAGTCGGGCCGGCTGAACAGATCGGGTTCCGATTCTGCCTCCGCGGCCTCCTCGGGCGGCGCGACCCGGACGCCGAGGCCCTCGACGCCGGAGCTGACGTACCGGTTGAGTGCCTGCATGATCGGTTCCCGCAGATCGCGCTCGATCGACTCCTGCACGAATGCCGACGGGACGGAGAGCAGGGCGAAGCCCTGAGTGAGGGTGAGCGGCCGAACCAGCGCGAGCATCGCCTTCTGGGCCCTCGACAGCGGTGTGTGGGAGTCGTCGGCCGTCAGTTCAGCGAGGACCTCCACCCAGACCTGCTCCAGGGTGTGTGCTTCCTCGTTCAACTTCAGTCCTCCCAGGTCAGTGCGGTGAGGCGGAGTCTTTCTCGACTGGAGTACCGGCAACTGGCAACGCTTCCACCTGGGGATAACTATCCCCGCTCAAGGCACCGAATATGCCACCTGGACTGTAATTCCACACAATTATCCACATCTGTGGATAAGCCACGGGGGTGTGAGCGGATCCGTCACTCGACGGCAACGCCCGGGCTCCGGCGCGGGCTTACCTGCGGAGACGAGGTCGAGGCAGGTCGGATCGGTGCCGCGCGGCCGTGTGCGACCGGGCGAGGTCGGTGTTAGTTGCCTTACATGCATCGCCGACGGGCCGACGCCATGGCACAGTCGGGGTGCAGAGGCAAGGACCCCGGGATTGCAGCGTGTCCGTGCGAATCTTGGTTTGACCTCGAGGATTGTCCTGCGTACCCTCGTACAGTCACCTGAATTCGAGGTGACGGTTTCGTGCTGGCTGCATCTCGCCGGGCGCGAGTCCGTCACGGCCTCGGCTGCGGGAGACCACCAATTTTCAGTTTGAGAGGCGTCGACTGGCGCCGATGATCTATAGGAGTTGACCGTGGCCAAGGGCAAGCGGACGTTCCAGCCGAACAACCGACGCCGCGCGCGCGTCCACGGCTTCCGTCTTCGTATGCGTACCCGTGCAGGGCGCGCCATCGTTTCTGCGCGTCGCCAAAAGGGCCGCGCTTCTCTCACCGCCTGATTCTGACTTCGGGAGCTCGGGATGCTTCCTGAGCCGCACCGGTTGCGTCGACGGTCGGACTTCGCGTCCACCGTTCGGCGTGGTCAGCGGGCTGCCCGGCGGGACGTGGTCATCCACGCCCTGGCCGGCAACCCGACTGAGGTTTTGGTGAGTGACACCGGTCCGCGTTTCGGGCTGGTGGTAAGCAAGGCTGTCGGGCCGGCGGTGATTCGACATCGAGTCGCGCGCCGGCTTCGTCATATCTGCGTGGGCCTCGTCGCGGAGGTGCCGGAGGGCACCAACGTGGTGATCCGGGCGCTGCCCGGGTCCGCGACGGCCTCATCGAAGGAGCTCGACCGGCAACTCCGGTCCGGCCTTCGCAAACTCAACCTTCTTGTCAGTGTGGGAAATTCGGTATGACCGACAGTCGAAGTACGGGCACGTCCCGGTGGACCTCGCTGCGTCGTGTCCCCGCTCGAGCTCTGATCTTCGTCATCGAGCTGTACCGCAGCTACGTCTCTCCGTTGCGGTTGCCCACCTGTCGTTTCACGCCCACCTGCAGCGAGTACGCCGTCGACGCCCTGCGCGACCGCGGCGTCGTGATCGGCCTCGGGTTGACCGTTGTGCGCCTGCTCAAGTGCGCACCCTGGCACCCTGGAGGCTGGGATCCGGTCCCGCCGCGCAGGTCCCGCCGTCCGTGCGGCCATGCTGCCGCGGATTCCGAGCCGTCCGGTAGGGATACTGGCAAGCAAACCCACCGTCTGGTGGACGCGCACGAACAGAGGAGTACCTAGAGCCGTGCTCGACGTCATTTATTATCCGGTGTCTGGGATCCTCTGGGTCTGGCACAAGATCTTCGGCGCCATCCCGTTCCTGGGGCCCAACAGCGGCATCACCTGGGCCCTGTCGGTGATGTTCCTGGTGTTCACGCTGCGTGCGATCCTGTACAAGCCGTTCGTCAAGCAGGTGCGTACCACCCGGCAGATGCAGGAACTGCAGCCTCAGATCAAGGCGCTGCAGAAGAAGTACAGCAAGGACCGCCAGCGGATGGCGCTGGAGATGCAGAAGCTCCAGAAGGAGCACGGCTTCAACCCGATCATGGGTTGCCTTCCGGTGCTGCTGCAGGCGCCCGTGTTCATCGGCCTGTTCCACGTGCTGCGGTCCTTCAACCGGACCGGCGAGGGCTTCGGCCAGCTCGGCATGTCCATCGAGGACAACGCCAACACCCCGAACTACTTCTTCAGCGCGGCCGACGTCCAGTCCTTCCTGGATGCCCGCCTGTTCGGTGCCCCGATCTCCGCGGCCATGACCACCCCGCCCGCACAGCTCGAGGCCTACGGCGTGCCGATCCCGAGCGTGTGGAGCATCGCGGCCGTCGCGGTCCCGCTGATGATCATCGCGTCCATCGCCACGCACTTCAACTCGCGCGCCTCGGTGGCCCGGCAGAGCGAGGCCGCCGCCGCGAACCCGCAGTCCGCGATCATGAACAAGCTCGCGTTGTACGTGTTCCCGCTGGGTGTGCTCGTCGGTGGCCCGTTCCTGATGATCGCCATCCTGCTGTACTGGGTGTCGAACAACATCTGGACCTATGCGCAGCAGCACCTCGTGTTCCGTCGCATCGACGCGGAGGAAGAGGAGAAGCGGCTGGCCGCCATCGAGCGCCGCTCGGACAACGCCCCCAAGCCGGGGGTGCGTCCGGACATGACGAAGAAGCGCAAGGCCGCCTCGACGTCGAGCGACTCCTCCCCCGCTGCCGAGGTCGAGGAGGGTGGCGACGAGCCGGACGTGCAGGCCAAGGCGCCGAAGCCCGGTGCCCGGCCGGCCGCGAACCGAGGAAAGACTTCCAAGCGCAACAAGCGGCGCTGACYCGAGAAAAGGGAACGACGATGGCGAATGATCCGGTAACCGCGCGCGACGGAGACGACGAGGTCGTGGCGGATGTGGCGGATGTGTCTGGTGAGACCGAGGCTGACGACTTGGATCCCGAGGACGCGCTGATCGAAGAGGGCGAGATCGCCGGCGACTACCTCGAGCAGTTGCTCGACGTGCTGGACTTCGACGGCGACATCGACCTCGATGTCGAGGGCGACCGCGCGGTCGTCAGCATCGACGGCGGCGAGGACCTGGCGAAGCTCGTCGGCCGCAAGGGCGAGGTGCTCGACGCGCTCCAGGAACTGACCCGGCTGGCGGTGCAGCAGGCGACCGGCGAGCGCAGTCGGCTGATGCTCGACGTGGCCGGCTGGCGTGCGGGTCGGCGTGCCGAGCTCACCGAGATCGGCGTGGCCGCGGCGAAGCGGGTGCTCGAGTCCGGCGAGCCGGAGTCGCTCACCCCGATGACGCCGTTCGAGCGCAAGATCGTGCACGACGCGGTCGCGAAGATCGACGGCGTCTCCAGCGAGAGCGAGGGCGCGGAGCCGTCGCGCCGCGTGGTGGTCCTGAAGGACTGACCCGAGTGCCGCACCTCCCGTGCGGAGTCGTGAGAAGGCCCCCAACCTTTCGGTTGGGGGCCTTCTCGTTTCCAGGTCCGCCCCGCCGTTCCGGCTGGGCGCCCTCGGCTCACCGGACCGGCGTGCCACCTCCCCTCCCCCGCCGTCGACCGGACCCCGTCGACCCGACCCGACCCGAGACGGGTCACCGCGCCGGTCGCCGATTGGTACACACCTCGCCGCGGCCGGCGCCGGCCATCCGGAGGGTGCAAATTGGATCGGACGCGCATCGCGCGCCACCCCGGTCGTGCCCGGTGTTCGAACCCGGCCGCCCGCGACGTGACGGTCGAACCGTGCCGGGTGTTCGAGCCCGGCCGCCCGGGACGTGACCGTCGAGCCGTGCGCCCAGATCCGACTGCCGTGTCACCGCCGCCGCGCCATGCGTCGGTTCCGGGATCCGGGCGCCGCCGGGAGGCGGACCCCGGCCGCACCGCCGGCGGGGCTCCGGACACCGATGGGCCTACTCGCTCGCGTCGGCCCCATTTCGTCACCCGTCACCGTGACGAAACTCCCGGGGGTGGCGGGGTGCATGAAATTCGCCGTCGAAATTCGGCTTTGGCGCCGAATTTGGTCCGGCTCGCCGGATTCGGCCCCCCGTCTCGCGGCTGAGCTGTTTCACGTGGAACCGGGGTGCCGCCGGTCCCGTCGGGCGGTGCCCCCGGCCCGAACGACGCGCCGGGGTGGGATCCCGCGGGGGTGGGGTCGCGCGGGGGCGAGGCGATGCCGTTCCCCCGGTTCGCGTAGGGGTGTCGCCGTCTGCCGTGCGATCCGTCCGCCCGGCGAACGTCGGCGGGGCCGCCCCGGCGTCGGCTGTCTGCCGGGTGTCGGGTTCCAGTCGGATCTCGGGATGCCGGGCTCCGCACGCCGTCCGCGGTCGTTGGGTTGGTCGCCCGCATTGCGGGCGGCAAGCGCGGTGTCCCGGATTCGTGGTGCACGGATCTGATGGCATCGGCGCCACCGGGTTGGCGGCGGCTGTTCTCCGGTGACGAGTCGGGAGGCCTGAGGGCAAGCGGATCCTCGCGCCGCCCTCCCGGAGGTGTCGCACTCGAATGCGCCTCGCCGTGCGGGGTGTTCGCGACGGCGTGCCGCGCCGCTCCGAGCATTCGAGGCCCGTGCGGTTGGTCGGAACTGCCGCTGCTGGCGCGCGCGATTCGGTCGAGGTTCGTCGGCGGGTTCGGACACCCGCGGGGTTCGGCTCTGACCGGTCGGGAGGTCGGAACCCTGATTGATGGACGGTTCTGCGGCATGTTTCACGTGAAGCACCGACTCCGGGTGCCACCAGGCAGTCGAAGCGTTCGCGACCCTCTGTCGAACCCGCCGACCACGGGAGTCGGCCGGCACCCGCATGCCAATGGATCGAGGTCGCGTCTGCTGGTGAGGCATGGTGGCTGTCGATGTGATGTTTCACGTGAATCGGCTCCGCGCGGATCGCCCCCGCCGTGTGACCGAATGCGACATTCGTTCGGTTCAGGTGAACGAATGTCGCATTCGGTCAGTCGGGTGGAGGTCTGGCGGCGGTGCGTGGGCTACGGCTGCTGACGGCCAGACGGGCAACGCCACCGGGTCGGCTTGGTCATCTTCGGTGGACCTGAGCGGAACCGATGCTGCAACGGGCCCACGCCGAGGCATGCCCGCGCACGCGATCTGAGGGACGTGCTCGGGGCGGCCCTCGACGCGGGTTCTGAGATGTTCGAACCTCCGGGTCGGCGTCCCGGACTACCCGAGTCACCCGCGGATTCGGGGCGCTGCCCGAGGCCGTGCCGTCGACCTGGCGCGGGACACCGGGCCTTCACACGGGTCTTGTTTCACGTGAAGCAGCGGTCCGGGCGCGATCGGGGAACGTCCGAGATTCCCCTGGCCCGCACCGGCGGTGACATCGCGACCGGCCGGGCCGACGACCATCGACATGGGCACTCGCCGCCCTCCCCGGTCCCGATCGTGGGACACGTCGCCTGAGGTGAGCCCGCCGGACCGGCGTGCCACTCCCCTCCCCCGCCGACGGGCACCCGCTGCCGACGGAGCTCGCCGACCGTCCCGGCACAGTCGCCGCTCCGAAGCCGGTGGATCCCTGTCGGCCAGACGAGGGCGAGGTGTCGAATCCGCGGCGGTCCGCCCTGCTGGAGTCCCATTCGAGTGATCGGGGCCCGCCCGAGGCCCGGCAGCGGCGGCGGGGCGCATGCGAGGAGTGGTCGTCGCCGGAATTGAGCCAGGCGCATCTGGTTCCCGGGCCATCCGTCCGGCACCCGCCTGCCGTCGTGGGTATCGCGTTGGGCGGGGCTGGGGGTTGGTCGCGCCCACTGGAGCAGGCCCTCCGCGGAAACCGCCCGGCACCCGTCTGGGCGTTTTCGCGGCGCCTTCCTCGGCGCGTTTTCGCGGCGCCTTCCTCGGCGGCCGTCGGGTCGTGCTCTGGTCGGCGCCGACTTCAGAAAACGCGATCGACGCGCACCGGCTCCCTGGTATCGACCGGCGCGAGGAAGCCCGGGCGCACCTGACCCAGTCCGGCGGAGCGTACGGATCCGTCGACGACGGCGACCGCTGTCGGAGCGGCCCAATCGGCACCGTGTTCCCCGCCCTTGCCGGGCGATGCTGCCGGGCCGGTTCCACGTGAAACACGCCCCGCCGGGTCGCACCCACACGCGGGTGCACCACGTGCCGCCTGGCGTCGTCACGCCTTCATCTCGCGCCGGTGGAAGCCCCTGACGCGGTGAGGCACCCATCCGTGAGGTGGGCGGCTCGGACTCGCTCAGTCCGGCCCCCGGCAGCGACGAACTGCTGGGCGGAGTCCCGCCTGCTGCTGCATCCGGCGAGCTTGCAGCGCTCGTCCACGCCGCGGCGCGCGGCAGCGGACGTCAGGTGCGGTGCCCCCACCCGCGGGTTGGTCCTCCGGCCGCGATCGGGCGACCGGTCGTCCGACCTTCGCGGCCGGCCCGGCCGCCGTGAACCGGCACGGTGGACGCTCCCGCCGACGGGGCGGCGAGGCTGTGCCATCGGCGGGACTGGATCCATCCCGCGGGCGGGTCGTCTCTCGGGCCGGCGCCCGGCCTCCGAGTCGGGTCCGTTCGCGACGACGGACGGCGCTGGATGTGTGGGGTTCGGCCCATCCCATTTCGGCGGGTGCCGCGCGGTGGCCGGGATGGGCGGACGCTCGGCGGGTGCCGCGCGTTCGCCGGGGGCGGGCGGACGTGGGTGGCTCGCGTTGTCGTGGCCGCACTGATGCTCGACCCGCGTGTGACGCCACTTTCGCTCCGGCGGCTCCGAACCCTCGCGGGCCCTCGTGCCGTGGACTTCGTGCGTGCTGTGGACCTCGTGTTCGAGAGGCGTCGCAGTCGTGCACCGCTCGGCGTGCGCTCCTCCAAAGGCCTCGGCGTCCGATGTGGGGGCTCCCGCGTGCGGCACCTCACCTGCCTCCGCCTCGATCCCGCGACGGCGCCTTGTGTGTGGGCGGCCCCCGGCCGACCGGGCCTGCCGGCGTCGGTGACTGGCTGGCGGCCGTGCGCTTGGCGGCAGCATCCCGGCCGTGCGCGCAGCACCGAGCCTGCGGCAGTGGTGGGCCGGCGGCTGTACCGACTCGGCTTTGGAAACCCGCGTGCACGCAAGGCCCACCCGCAAGGCCCCACTGGCGGAGCCGCGCCGGCGACCCGCCGCCGCACGGGTTTCCGCAACGGCGGTTGCGTGTCGACCGGGGTGCCGGCGTCGGCCCGAGGCCCGGCAACGAACCGGCGGTCGCGGCCGGTGTCCGCTCGCACGGGACGACGCCTCTGCGAGTCGGCCACCCCCTCCCCTCCCCCACCGCCCGACGCCCCCTGCTGTCCACCTCCCGGCCCCGGCCCGCGAGCCCCTCCCCCCCTGGATCGGCGCTGGCCGGGAACGCGGCGGTTCGGTCAGGTTGATCGGACCGAACCGGGCCCGGATTCATCGGGATCCGAATATTCCGCGCGTCTGGTTTGTGGAATGTATCGGCGTCACGGGAAGATGTTTCACGTGGAACACATCGAGTCCGACGACATGCCCGAGGCCGCTCAGACCGTCTTTGGGGACCGCCTCGACCTCGCGGTGAAGTACCGCGACTCGCTCGCCACGGCGGGTGTGGAGCGGGGCCTGATCGGACCGCGTGAGGTCCCCCGACTCTGGGACCGGCACCTGCTCAACTGCGCCGTGATCGGTGAGCTGATCGCCGAGGGCGAGTCCGTCGTCGACGTGGGCAGCGGGGCCGGCCTGCCCGGCATCCCGCTCGCGATCGCCCGCCCGGACCTCCGGATCACGTTGGTCGAGCCGCTGCTGCGCCGCTCGGTGTACCTGGCCGAGTTCATCGAAGAGGTCGGTCTCGATGTCCGCGTGGTCCGCGGGCGCGCGGAACAGCCCGGCGTCCTGCACGAGGCCGGTGGCGCCGACGTCGTGACCTCCCGGGCCGTCGCGCCGCTGGAGAAGCTTGCCCGCTGGTCCATCCCGCTGGTGCACGAGGGCGGCCGGATGCTGGCGATGAAGGGGTCGAGTGCGGCGGAAGAGATCTCCCGCGATCAGGCTTCCCTGACTCGCCTGGGGGCCGGCAAGTTGGAGATCGTCGAGTGCGGCGCCGCGATTCTGCCGACACCGACGATCGTGGTTCGCGCGGAACGCGTCCCCCGGCGAGGTCATCGCCGATAATGGACCCGTCGAACCGATGAATTCACGCCGTGGTGATCGAGCAAGATCTGTGAAGGAGCAACACATGTCGGGTGGACCCGCGGTTTCACGTGAAACCGGACACGACCCTTCGAAACCCACCAACGGCGATGGCGTGAATCCCTATCCGGCGTCCGCGTATTCGGGCATCTCGCTGGAGGAGACGCCGATCGGTGCGGCCGCGCAGCGGGCGAGTCAGGTCCTGCACCCGCATGGGGTGTCGATGCCCAGGCCGAACCGCCGCCGCGTCCTCACCATCGCGAACCAGAAGGGCGGCGTCGGCAAGACGACCACCGCGGTGAACCTCGCGTCCTCGCTCGCGGTTCTCGGGCTGACCGTCCTGGTGGTCGATTTGGACCCGCAGGGCAACGCCAGCACCGCGCTGGGCGTCCCCCATCACTCGGGTACCCCCTCGAGCTACGAGCTGCTCATAGGCGAAGTCACGGCCGCCGAGGCCATCCAGCAGAGCCCGCACAGCGACCGGCTGTACTGCATCCCCGCGACCATCGACCTGGCCGGCGCCGAGATCGAGCTGGTTTCCATGGTCGCCCGTGAGGGCCGGCTCAAGACCGCCCTCGCCCCCGCCGCGCTCGCCGGCATCGACGTCGACTTCATCCTCATCGACTGCCCGCCGTCGCTGGGTCTGCTCACGGTCAACGCGATGGTCGCCGCGCAGGAGGTGCTGATCCCCATCCAGTGCGAGTACTACGCACTCGAGGGCGTCGGGCAGCTGCTGCGCAACATCGAGCTGGTCCAGTCCCACCTCAACCCCGACCTGCATGTCTCGACGGTCCTGCTGACCATGTACGACGGCCGGACCAAGCTGGCCGACCAGGTCGCCGAGGAGGTGCGCAAGCACTTCGGTGACCGGGTGCTGCGCGCCGTGATCCCCCGCAGCGTGAAGGTCTCGGAGGCGCCCGGATACGGGATGACCGTCCTCGACTACGACCCGGGCTCGCGCGGTGCCATGAGTTACCTCGACGCCGGCCGCGAACTCGCAGCCCGCACCGCCACGATGAACGCGCAGGAGACGTAGTGAGCACGAGAAGCAAGGGTGGCCTGGGACGCGGCCTCGCGGCACTGATCCCGACCGGCCCCGAGGCCGGACCGCGGCTCGGCAGCGCCGCCGCCGACGTGATCATCGGCAACGCGCCCGCCCCGGCGGCCGCGGCGACCAAGACCGGCAAGGCGCCGGCACCCGCGCCGGTCGACGGTGCGGCGCCGAAGGCCCCGGCGACCAAGGCCGCCACCGCCAAGACGGCGGCGGCGAAGACCACGAAGACGGCGAAGGCCGCCGCCCCGCCGTCCGACGGGGAGTCGGCACCCGACCTCTCCCCCGTCGGCGCCATCTACCGGGAGATCCCGGCCGCGCAGATCGAGCCGAACCCGAAGCAGCCGCGCCAGGTGTTCGACGAGGAGGCGCTCGCCGAACTGGTCTTCTCGATCCGCGAGTTCGGCCTGATGCAGCCGATCGTGGTGCGCCGCGTCGCAGACGACCGCTACCAGCTGGTGATGGGTGAGCGACGGTGGCGGGCCAGCCAGCAGGCCGGGCTCGAGACCATCCCGGCGATCGTCCGCGAGACGAACGACGGCTCGATGTTGCGCGACGCACTGCTCGAGAACATCCACCGGGTGCAGCTGAACCCGCTCGAGGAGGCGGCGGCGTACCAGCAGCTGCTCGAGGAGTTCAACGTCACCCACGAGGAGCTGGCCGCCCGGATCGGGCGTTCGCGGCCCGTGGTGACCAACATGATCCGGCTCCTCCGGCTGCCGATCCCGGTGCAGCGGCGGGTCGCGGCGGGCGTGCTCTCCGCCGGCCACGCCCGGGCCCTGCTCTCGCTCGAGGCGGGCGCCGAGGCACAGGAACTGCTGGCCGCGCGGATCGTCGCCGAGGGCATGTCGGTGCGTGCCACCGAGGAGGCCGTGACGCTGGCCAACCGTGAGGATGCCGCCGCGCTCACTCCCCCGGTGAAGCGCAAGCCGATCCAGATGCCGGGCCTCCAGGACGTCGCGGACCGGCTGTCCGGGGCGTTCGACACCCGCGTCACGGTGAGCCTCGGCAAGCGCAAGGGCAAGATCGTCGTCGAGTTCGGCTCGGTGGACGACCTGCAGCGGATCGTCGAGATGATGGAACACCAGGGCGGCTCGTAGCGCCGGGTTCCCGGCACCCGACCACCCTCGGCCGATCCGTCACTGTGACACCACGACGGGTCGGCCGAGGCGTCCGCGGGGTTGGGTGATCGAATCATCTTTCCCACCAAGGTGATTCGAGGGCGGCCCGATCTGGTCCGGCCGTCGGCCCGCCGATCGCCTATTCTGGAGGAAGAATAATGTGTCCCGCGGGCGTCCGTGCCCGCTGTCGGGTGTTGGAGGCTGGTTCACCGGTGTCGATGCGCATCAGCCCGCTCACGCTCGACGGACTCGACCAGCTTCCCCGGCACTCCCGCCGTTGTGTCTTCTGGGAAATGGACCCGGCCGCGGTGCAGAGCTCCCGTAGCTTCTCGGACCCCGAGTTCGAGAAGGAAGCCTGGCTCTCGATGGTGATGCTCGAGTGGGGATCCTGCGGTCAGGTCGCCACCCTCGACGGACGGCCCGCCGGCTGCGCGCTCTACTCCCCGCCCGGCGACGTGCCACGGGCGAAGCTCTTCCCCACCTCCCCCGTCAGCGCGGACGCGGTCCTGCTGACCACGCTGCGGCTCGAACCGGCCGCGGAGCTGGACGGGGTGGGCCCGAGCCTGATGCAGGCCGTCGTGGGCGATCTGGTGCACCGCGGGGTGCGGGCGCTCGAGGCATTCGGGATCGTCCGGGACGAGGACGAGGCTCGCGTCGGCCGACGTCCGGGGCCTGACTGTGCGCCCGCCGACTGCATGATCGACGCCAGTTTCCTGATCGACATGGGCTTCGAAGTGGTTGCCGCGCACCATCGTTACCCGCGGTTGCGGCTCGAGCTCAATCGCGACCACGGCTGGAAGGCGGACGTGGAGTCGGCGCTCGAGCGGCTGCTGATGACGGCCTCGCTGACGGTCGTCGACATCGAACAAAAGTCGACGGTCGGCGCGCACTGAGACCCGCCGCCCGTCGCCGACGGGCCCGGGCTAGGCCGGGTCGGACTTCGCCAGTTCCTCGGCGAGCAGCTCCGCGAACGTGTACGTCCCGGTCGGCTGGTCGTCCTGTCCGAGCAGGTACAGCCGCTTGACCGCGATCAGGATCGCCTCGGCGATGATGTCCCGGTTTCGGGGGTTCACGAGCACATTGACGTCGGATTCGTTTGTGAGATAACCGATGTCGACCTGAACGGTCGGCATGTTGGTCAGCCGCAACAGATCCCACGACCGCCCGTGCGTGCGGCAATCCTGAAGTGGTGCGCGAGCAACGATTTCGCGCTGGATGAAGCTGGACAACACCTGCCCGATCCGCGAGGTGGCGCCGTGCGAGTTCCCGAAGTGGAAGCTGGCGACGCCATTCGCGTGGGGGCTCACGCTGCTGGCGCAGCGCAGCGAGATCATCAGGTCCGCGTCGAACGTGTTGGAGATCTCGGCCCGGGACGTGACCGACGGGTTCGCGTTGTGCGGCCGGGACAGGAACGTCTCCATGCCCGTTGCGGCCATCCGGCCCTCGAGCCGACTGGCGAGGTCCCACAGGATCTCCGCCTCGGTGATCGGGCCGTTGGGCGTCTGGAGCACCGCTCCGGTCGCCTCGCCGCCGAGGTCCGGGTCGATCACGATCCGCTTGCCGCTGAGCTGCGGGCCGGACCGACGGACCGACTCCTCCTCGGTGATCGCGTGCGGCGAGCCGCCGGTGACCCGGGTGCCGAGCAGTTCGAGCGAGCGCAGTGTCTGGGGTCCGCAGATGCCGTCGGAGGCGATGCCGATCTCACGCTGGAACGACGACAGGCCCTCGTGGGTCTTCGGCCCGAAGTGGCCGTCCGCCCGCGCCGAGTAGAAGCCGAGGTCCTGCAGCCGGTTCTGCAGCGTCGCGACGTCGTCGCCGTACAGCGGTGCGGACAGCTGGTAGATCAGGGTGCGGGCGCCGAGGCGGTACGACGCCTCCTTGAGCCCGCGGTACGTTGCCGCACCGACCACGCCGTCGACCAGGAGGCCGCGTTGCTGCTGGAACGCGCGCACGGCGCTGTCGAGGTGGTGGTCGAACACGGCGTCCGGGGCCACCCACTGGGAGCCGTTGACCGCGTCCCGGGGCGCCGTCGACATGCCGTTGTGCAGGAACCCCAGGCTGGAAAGGGTGCTGCGGACCTCGGCTACGGCGGGACCGTGATCGCCGTGACAGAGACGCTGCATACTTTCCGGTCCTCTCGTGGTCCTGGCACGTCGCGGCGGGGCGTCGCACACGCGTCGATTGTCGCAGAAACCCCCGAGGATTCGGCAATCTCGGGGGCTGCGGCGTCGGTTACAGGATGTCGGAGAGGTCCTTGAGCAGGGCAGCCTTGCCCTTGGCGCCGACAATCTGCTTCACCGGCTTGCCGCCCTGGAACAGGATCATCGTCGGGATCGACATGACCTGGAAGTCGCGGGCGGCGGCCGGGTTGGCATCGATGTCGAGCTTGGCGACGGTGAGCTTGTCGCCGTGCTCGCCGGCGATCTCCTCGAGCACCGGCGCGACCATCTTGCACGGGCCGCACCAGGTCGCCCAGAAGTCGACGAGTACGGGCTTGTCGGAGTCGAGGACGTCCTGCTTGAAGGAGTCGTCGGTGATGGTGATCGTGTTCGACATGGTTGTCTCCTCAGGTGACGGGGTGGGGTCMGCGAGGCGGGTGGTGGTCAGGCCTCGGCGCCGACGGGGCGCTCGGCCGCCGCGAGCGTGTTGGCGGTGATGTCGCCCTTCTCAGCCAGCCAGCGCTCCGCGTCGATCGCGGCGGAGCAGCCGGTGCCGGCGGCGGTGATGGCCTGCCGGTAGGTGTGGTCGACCAGGTCGCCGGCCGCGAAGACACCCTCGATGGAGGTCTGCGTGGTCGGGGACTGCACCCGCACGTAGCCCTCGTCGTCGATGTCGACCTGGCCCCTGACCAGCTCGCTGCGCGGGTCGTGGCCGATCGCGACGAACATGCCGGTGATCGGCAGGGTGGACTGCTCGCCGGTGACGGTGTCGCGCAGCACCAGGCCGGTGACGCTGGTCTCGCCCAGCACCTCGACCGGCTCGGCGTTGGTCAGGAAGCGGATCTTCTCGTTCGCCTTGGCGCGYTCGAGCATGATCCGTGAGGCGCGGAACTCCTCGCGGCGGTGCACSAGGGTGACCGAGCGGGCGAAGCGGGTGAGGAAGGTGGCCTCCTCCATYGCGGAGTCGCCGCCGCCGACCACGACGATGTCCTGRTCGCGGAAGAAGAAGCCGTCGCAGGTGGCGCAGGCRCTGACGCCGCGGCCGAGGAGCTTCTCCTCACCGGGGATGCCGAGGTAGCGGGCCGCCGCGCCCATCGCCAGGATGACGGCGTGCGCGTAGTAGGTCTCGCCGTTCGCGACGATGCGCTTGACGCCGCTGGACAGGTCGATCTCCTCGACGTCCTCGGTGCGGATCTCGGCGCCGAAGCGCTTGGCCTGCTCGCGCATCTCGTCCATGAGGTCCGGGCCCATGATGCCCTCGCGGAAGCCGGGGAAGTTCTCCACCTCGGTGGTGGTCATCAGGGCGCCGCCGAACTGGGTGCCCTCGAAGAGCAGGGGCGCCAGCTCCGCACGCGCCGCGTAGACGCCGGCGGTGTATCCGGAGGGTCCGGATCCGACGATGATGAGGTCTCGTACCGAGGTCGGGTTAGTCATGGGGCCTTCCGGGTTGTGAACGTTGCCTGGCTCAACAACAGACTAAGGGTTGATGTTCCCGGTGGCCCTGGATGTGGCGGCGAAGGTGAGGTACGGCTCGATCAGTTCCGCGGCCCGGGCCTGAACCGCGGCGGGGTCACCGCCGGCCTCGATCTGCCTGGTCGCGGCGTGCACGACGGCGTTGATGAGCTCGGCGGTGGCGGCCGGGTCGGTGGCGCCGAGTTCGGTGAGCGCCGTCACCAACGGGGTCACCAGCTTGCGGTGCAGCAGCGCGCTGGTCTCGGTCATCTTCTCGGTCGGCGCGATGGCGGCGATCGACGAAGCGATGGCGTGTTCCCCCTCGGCGACCAGGTCCAGGTTGGCGCGGACGTAGGCGAGGACCCGGCGGTCCGGTGCCCCGGCCGCGTCCATCTCCCGCTCGACCCGATCGGACCAGCGCGGGAAGGAGTCCTCGACCAGTGCGTCGAGCAGGTCCCGCCGGGACTTGAAGTACTGGTACATGCTCGACCGCGCCAGGCCCGCGCGCGCCGCGACCTCGGCGAACCCCGGGATGTCGGTGGCGCCCTCGGTGAGCACCTCGCGGGCGGCGTCGAGGAGGGCGCGCCGCTGCGCGGCGCGGTGCTGCGCCACCGTGGGCGCGCTGATCCGCGGCACCGCACCTCCCCTCGCCGGTGCGTCGGGTGGGCGACGCCTCATGTGTCGGTCCTGCGCCCGTCGGTCGTCGTGACGACGCGGGCGCAGCGGTCGAGGACATCGTAGTCGGGGGACGCCGTCACGGTGGTAACCGCCGAGCGACGGCACTGCGCCATCACACATGTCGACTCCTTGGGGAGCGGCACCGTCAGCTCCCGACGGGGATGGCAAGGGTGCCAACAGGTTGTTGGGAAAATTGCCCGGGAGGCTCGACTCAGCCGGCGTGGCCCAGTGCCGGGTCGGGGAGGGCGGCGAGGGCCTCGCGGACCACGCACCGGGTGCCGGTGTAGATGGTCGGCATGCACTTGTTGCAGTGCACGCAGTTGCCCTCGGCGGCCTCGTCGTCTCGAAACTTGTTGACCAGGTTGGGATCCCGAAGCAGCGCGCGGGCCATGCCGACGAACTCGAAGCCCTCCCCCAGCGCGGTCTCGATGGTCTCGACCCGGTTGATCCCGCCGAGCATGATCAGCGGCATCGACAGCGCCTCGCGGAACTGGCGCGCGAACGGCCGGAAGAAGGCCTCCTCGAAGGGGTAGGTGGGAAAGAGGTGCGGGCCGTAGAAACGCAGCCCCATTCCCACCAGTTTTGGTTGCGACGCAATGAATTCCGCCATCGGTACCTCGCCGCGGAAGAAGTACATGCCGTTGAGCAGGGAGCTGCCGCCGGTGAGCTGCATGGCGTCGACGTGCCCGTCGGACTCGATCAGCCTGGCGATCTGCAGGCTCTGGTCCAGCCAGAGTCCCTTGGGGACGCCGTCGGCCATGTTGAACTTGACGGTGACCGCGACGGAGTCCCCCGCCGCGGCGCGAACCCGCTCGAGCACCTCGCGCGGGAAGCGGGAGCGGGCCGCCACGCTGCCGCCGTACCGGTCGTGGCGCCTGTTCAGGTTCGGGCTCATGAAGCTGCTCAGCAGGTAGTTGTGGCCGAGGTGCACCTCGAGCGCATCGAACCCGGAGTCGACCGCGACCCGCGCCGCGTGTTCGAAGTCCGTGGCCACCTCGGCGAGCTGGTCGAGCGATGCACCGCGGACCAAACCCATTGCGGGAGGACTGATCCGGGTGGACGGCGCCAGGGTCTTGGTGCCGTTGGAGAGGGTGTTGGCGACCAGTCCGGCGTGCCCGATCTGGGCCGCGGCCAGGGCGCCCTCCGCGTGCACGGCGTCGGTGAGTCGGACGAGTCCCGGTCTGGTGGCCTCGCTCAGGACGAGGGTGTCGCGGTGCACCCGGCCCGACTCGGACACCGCGCAGTACGCGACGGTGGTCAACGCCGCGCCGCCGGCCGCCACCGCGCGGTGGAACTCGACGAGTTCGTCGGAGACGACGCCGCGCCGCATCACGCCCTCGAAGGTCGCGGCCTTGACGATGCGGTTGCGCAGGGTCAGGGGGCCGAGCCGGGCGGGCTCGAAGATCCGTCGGGCGGGGGTGGGTGCGGCGTTCATCGTGGAGGCGTCCTCGTTGCTGTCGGGCGATCATTGCGATGCCACTGGACTCGTAAACAGACACGGTATAGCCCGACGGCCCCCGATGGAAGAGAATTCGATCGATGACTGCCACCGGATCGGGCCGCCCCCGTGACCCCCGCATCGACGCCGCCGTGCTCGACGCCGCCCGCGACATGCTCGTCGAGGTGGGATACGACCAGCTCAGCCTGCGGGCGCTCGCGGCCCGGGCGGGTGTCAGCCGCGCCGCCATGGCGCGTCGGTGGGAGTCCAAGGCGCACCTGGTCCTCGACGCCGTCCTCGGCCTGGAGCCGGACCTGCGGCCGTTCGAGGGTGCGGACCGGGCCGGCTGGATCCGCTGGGTGGCGACGGGTAGTTCCGAGGTGTTCCGCAGCCCCGCCGTACGGGCGGCGGTGCCGGCGCTCCTGGCCACGCTGCGCGACCACCAAGAACTGCGCGGGGCGGTGTGGCGGAACTTCAGCGGGCCCAGCGCCGCCATGCTTCCGCCCGCGGACGGGTCCGGGGCCGAGGATCAGCTCGAGGCCGGCGCGCTGCTGGCGCTGGGCGCGGGCGCCGCGATGTTCCTGTCGCTGATCGCGCCCGAGGTGGACACCCCGCAGATGCGGGCCAAGGTGCTCGAGATCCTGCTGTTGGCGGCCGGACCGGAGTGAACTTCCGCCGAACGGGCGGTTGCCGGGGTCGGCTCTCGGCCGATGCCCCGACAGCCGCCCGTTCGGCGTTTGACGTCTAGCCGATGTCGGCGCGGGCCAGCGTCGCCGGGTCGGAGTCGGTGCACCCCGAGCCGACCACCAGCGCGGTGATCTGGGGTACCTGTGCCCCCGGGAAGAGCATCAGCAGCCCGGGGACACCCCGCAGGCGGACCGGACCGGAACCCAGCAGCGGGGTGGTCGGGTCCACGCCGTTGGCTCGCAGGCATCCGTCCCGGGCCCCCGGCGCCGACAGTGGGCCGAGGTCGGTGCGGCCGAGCAGCCCGAGAGCGACCGTGGGCTGCAGGTCGGACCCGAGGTCCACACTCGTTGCGGACGGGGTCGGCGAGTCGAGGGCGACGGCGGGCGTCGCGGGTCCGGTCTCGTCGTCGGGTTGGGTCAGTGCGAACAGGGCGCCGGCGGCGACGACCGCCACGGCGGCGGCCGCGGCGAGCAGCCGGACGGGCCGGCGTCGACGTTCGGTCCGCCCGGCCAGGGCGGAGCCGGCGGCCGGTGCCGTGGCGCCGGCGACCTCGGCGGCCAGCGCGGCCTCGATCCGGGCGACCACCTCCGGMGGCGCGGGTGGTGGCGTCGCGTCGGTGGTGCGCAGCGCGCCGAGCTGCCCGCGCACGGAGTCGAGCGCGGCGAGGACGCGCTGGGCTTCCGGGTCCTGTGCGGACGCCACGCCAAGCCGATCCGCGAACTCCGGCGGCAGCGCCCCGGCGTGCAGATCGGCGAGCAGGTCTGGGTCGAAAGGGGGGTGCAGTGCATCCTCACCCTGGGCGACCATGACACCTCCTTTTAGTTGGAACGAACCGAAACTCGAACTCGAAACTACGTGAGCGACACCGCCGACGCCCGTGCCAGTGACCCGCCGCGCCGATCGACCACCGCTACTGGGATTAGACCTCGTTGGCGTCGATCTGGTTCCGTCCGGCCTGCAAATAACTCAACTCCCGGGCGAGCCGGTGCCGGGCCCGCGCGCACCGACTCTTCACGGTGCCCTCCGGGATCCCTAGCAACGCCGCAGCCTCGGCCACCGAGTACCCCTCGAGGTCGACCGCGACCACCGCGGCCCGCTGCTCCGGAGACAGTGTGAACAGCGCATCCTCGATGGCCATGGACGTCTCGCGGTCCGTCATGGCGTCGCGTGGGTGACTGGGTTCGTGCTGGTCGTCCTCCGGCAGCGGCACCGTCGGCCGGGCCTTGTTCCGCCGGATCCGGTCCAGACAGGCGTTCACCACGATTCGGTGCAGCCAGCTGCGCACTGCGGCGTCGGCGCGGTAGGTCGCGGCCGTCCGATGCGCGTTGAGCAGCGCCTCCTGCAACGCGTCCGCGGCGTCCTCCGGCGTGTAACTCGTCCGCCGGGCCGTCTGCCACAGATGGTCGTAGTGTCTGCCGAGCAGTTCCGAAAATGCGCGTGCGTCCCCCGACGCGTGCGCTGCCAGTAGCTGGGCGTCAGACATGCCCGCTGCGGCGATCCCCCTGTTGATTCGCACGCGGAATGTTAACCGACCATCGCGTCTCGAGTCCTCAAACTCGACCACATCGACGCCGGAGGGCGTGCTGGGTGGGTCCCCGCGCTACGGCGTCTTGTTGAAGCCGACCTCGGAGATCGACGACTGGACCTTCCCGCCGTCCTCGGACAGCTTGGTCACCCACACCAGGATCCGGCCGACATTGCCGTCCGTGGTGACCGGGATGGTGGTGACGCCCTTGCCGAGCACCGCCGTGCCGATCAGCTGGGTCTGGTCCAGGGCCGAGTTGGCGCCGGGGGCCGTACGGATCTCGACGGTGGTGCCGGGGCTCGGCGAGTCGATCCACACGTCCCGCACCGCGGTGGGCTCGGCGAGGTCGACCATGAGGCCCACACCGGTCTTGAAGGACGGGAACTGCTGGAAGTAGGTGTCGGTGCTCCACTTGGTCGCCGTGTTGCCGTCGACCGCCAGCGCGGCGGTGCTCGGGTTGTCCGGCGAGCCCTGCGGCGAGTAGACGGTGGCACCGGCCGGTTCCACCGGGACCGCGGCCGCCGGCGGGGCCGCCGAGGCGGCGCTGGTGGTGTTCCCGTCGGGCTCGGCGGCGCTGGTGGTCAGGCCGATGTTCTGCTCGTTGAGGGGTTCGCTGGAACCGCCGCCCGCCAGCGCATTCGCCAGCCACCAGCCGAGGAACGCCAGCACGATCACGGTCAGGACGCCGAGGGCGGCCAGCGCCATCACCATCCGGTTGCTCTTAAGCCGTTCCGCCGCCGCCTGCTCGGGATCGCTCAGTGCGTGCCCGGACGCGCCCGAGGGGCGCTGGCCGAGCCGCAGTGCCGGCATCAGGTCCGTCTTCTGGTCGACGACGGACGCCTGGTCCAGCACGTGCTGCACGGTGGCGGCGGTGCGGATGCCGCTGCCCTGTTCGAGAGCGCGGATCGCCACCGCGGAGATCTCGAACGGCACCTCCGGGCGGATCACGCGAGGCTCGACGGGCACACCTTCGGAGCCGCGGTCCGCCGGGGGCATCCCGCCGACCGGCCCGGCGGGTGCACCCGCGGGCGCACCCGGCTCGCCGAGCGGCCAGCGCGCGGTGATCAGCGCGTACAACATGGCGCCGAGGCCGCGGACGTCGGTCGGGGCGTCCGCATCGGCGAGGGTGGCCGGGAACGCGAGGACCGCGTCGCCCGCCGCCGAGATCCGGACCCGGTCCGGGTGGTCAATCGACAATGCGCCGCCGCTGCGGTGTGCGGCCTCCGCCGCGGACGCCAGCGCGCGAATGGCGCGGGCGGCGCCGATCGGGGACGGTGTCGTCTCGGACATCTCCTTGAGGGAGCGGCCCGGGGTCCACTCGGCCACCACGATGCCGCCGGAGCTGCCGCGGACCACGTCGAGGACTCGGGCGAGGCCGGGCGAGTTGATCCGGCCCAGCCGGAGGGTGCGCGAGAGCACGGCCTGCGGGTCCTCGGCCACCTCTGCGCCGGTGCCGGCGCGCTGCTCGGCGTCGACGAAGGTCAGCGCCACCTCGCGGTCGAGCTTGATGTCGTGGGCCTGCCAGAACTTGAGGCCACGGGACCCGCCGTGCGGTGCCAGCAGCCGGTAGCGGCCACCGGCGACGGACGCGCCGGCGATCAGCTTCGGGCCGCGCGGCTGCCGGGGAGCGGTGTCCGCCGCGCCGACGCGCATCGGGGGCAGCGGCGGCGAGCCGATCGGGATGACGCCGGTGTCCACCATGAGGTCGCGCTCGGGGGCCTTGCGGACCGGGGCCGCCGGCCGGGACACCGACCGGGCCTCGCCCTTGCCCGCGTCGCCCTTGTCGGCGTCGGCACCGGTCTTGCCGGGGGCCGCGACAGCGGTCGAGGCCTCGGTGGGTTCGGTTGTGCGAGTTGTCGATCCGGGATCGGACGCGTGCGTCGTCGAACTACCGGTCTTGCCGCCGGCAACGTCTTCGTCGCTCACCCGCACTCCTTCACGCATCTGGCCGGAACCCTCCCTCGCAGTGATTGGCACCCCCGCAGGCCCTGGTCCAGGGTACGGGAGCTGCTGATCTTTCCTAAGTAGTACCTGAGTACGGCCGATCGCGGGAAGCAACACGGTGACGGCGTCGTAGTCGGGGATCGGTGTGAAGTCCTCGACGGCCACCGGTTGCGGCGACCGGCCGCGGGCCCGATTCACCAGACGGGTGACCGCCACCGTGGCGGCGACCACCTCCGGGATGCCCGCGAACCGCAGCAGGGTGAACGTCACGCCGAGCATGAGCACCGCGCAGATCCCGACCTGGACGAAGGCGCCCGGGCCGCCGAAGCGGTCGCCGAGCTCGTCCAGGCCCAGCAGCTCCTCCGCGGTGAGCATCGCGATCGACCCGGCCAGCGAGGCGACCACGACCAGGAACGCGGTCTTGCCGACGTTCGCCATCCGCAACGACCCGAGGCTCCGCCGCAGCAGGATGGCGCCGATGATCGCGCCCGCCGTGAAACCGAGACCGTTCGCGACGCCGAGCAGGCTCACCACCTGGGTGTCGTCGGAGGCCACCACCGGTGCCAGCAGCGAGAGCCCCACCTTCACGCCGGTGATGCCGAGAATGATCCAGGTGGGGGTCCAGGCCTGCTCGCGGGCGTAGAAGACCCGCAGGTGGATCAGGACCAGCGCGTACGGGATCAGTGTGAACGCGGACCAGCTGACCGCGTGCCCGAGGCGCTCGGCATCGGCCGCGCCGAAGTTGCCGTAGCCGAACAGCGCCTGGCCGACCTGCGGGCCGGCGAAGGTCAGGAACACCACCACCGGCACCAGCGAGACCATGGTCAGCCGGGTGGCGACGGACAGGTCGTCGACGACGGCCGGGGTGTCCTCCGCCGCGGCGTTGCGGCTAAGTCGCGGCATGATCGCGGTCAGGACGGTGACGCCGATGATGCCGTACGGCAGCTGCAGCAGGATCCAGGCCTGGTTGTAGATGACCGGCCCGGCCCCGTCGACGCTCGCGGCGATGCGGGTGCCGATGCTGAACCCGACCTGGCTGATCAGCACGTACAGCACGATGGCGACGCCCATGCCGGCGAACAGCCTGAGCCGGTCGTCGAGCCCCCACAGCGGCTTCAGGCTGATGCCCTGGCGTCGGATCGCGGGCACCAGGGTGGCGGCCTGGGTGACCACGCCGAGGGTGACGCCGATCCCGAGGACCAGCAGCTGCGCGGTGGTGATCTCGTCGGACCCCCGCGACATCACCCAGAACACGCCGAGCACCACCAGCACGACGCAGTTGTTGAGCACCGGCGCCCAGGCGCCCGGCTTGAACACGCCCCGGGTGTTGAGGATCGCCGTGAGCAGCGCGGACAAGCCGTAGAACAGGATGGCCGGCAGCAGCAGGTATGCGAATTGGGTGGTCAGGACCGGGTCGACCTTGCCGTCCGACGGCAGGAACAGCCGCACCAGCAGGGGTGCGCTGAGCACCGCGACCACCGCGGCCACGCCGAGCACCAGGCCGGCGATGGTGAACAGCCGGCGCACGAATGCGGCGCCCCCGTCGTCGTCCTCCTTCTCGGCGCGGACCAGCACCGGGACCACGATCGCGGACAGGACCGCGCCGAGCACCAGCTCGGAGATCATGTTCGGCAGCTGGCTGGCGACGGTGAACGCGCTGGCGGTGACGGCGCCCAGCGTGGTCAGCAGCAGCACCTGCTTGAGGAAGCCGGTGATCCGGCTGACCATCGTGGCCACCGCGATCGAGCCGGTCGCGGCCATCAGTGACGAGTTCGAGTTCCCGGACTCGTCGCCCTCGGCCGTCTCGGGCTCGGGCGGATCGACGGGCGGCGGGGTGGTGGCGTCGGCGGCGCGCGGGTCCGCCGGTCGCGGCTGGACGGGGCGGGCAGGCCGGGTGGCCGCGGTCAGATTGGGGTCGCCGGGCTGGTAGCGCTGCGGCGCGGCGCGCTGTGGCGCGGGCTGCGGGCGGTACGGCTGGTCGGACTGGTGGAGCGGCCGGTACGGCTCGTGTGACTGCTGCGACTGCTGTGGCTGTTGGGACTGCTGGGGCAGAGCAGGGCGGGGCGCGTGCTGCTGGGGGGCCTGCCGCCGGGGCTCGTCCTCGTGCCGGGGCAGTCCGGGCTGGGTCCGCTCCCAGGGGGCCGGCGGTGTGGGCACGACCTTCCCGGGTCGCTGCGCCGCAGGACCTCCGGGTCGCGCCGGCTCCGCTGCAGTGCCTCGGGGTCGCTCCGCCGGCTCCGCTGCAGTGCCTCGGGGTCGCTCCGCCGGCTCCGCTGCAGTGCCTCGGGGTCGCTCCGCCGGCTCCGCTCCCGGCGAACCCGGTGGTCGTTGCATGCTCCCCGTCATCGCGGTTCGTACCCTTCGTCTGCTCGGTCCGGCTGGCCCCGGAACCGGTGCCACAGCCGTCGTCCCGCAAGAAGCAACAGTAGTGCGCCCGCGCAGCCGGTGATCACGGCCAACGCGCGGCCGTACGCATTCGTGCGGATCGAAACGGCGGTCGGCTCGCCGAGCTCGCGGCCGTTGACGGTGGTCATGGCCACGTCCACGATCATCTTCCCGGAGCCTTCGACCTTCGCCGGCACCTGCAGCGCTCGGCTCCCGCGGGCCGGCAGCTGCTGGTCCCCGATGTCGGTGACGGTCATCTCGGGTGGCGCCGAGACGTGCAGCTGGACCGTGATCCCCACCGGCAGGTCGTTGCGGGCCACCAGCAGCAGCGGGCTCTGTTCCGATGCCAGCGTGTACGCGCCGCCCGGCGCCAGCACGGTCACCGCGCCGTAGATCCGGTCCAGGGCCTGCCGGACCTGGGCGATCCGCAGGTCGGCCGCCACCGTCGCCGAGGCGCGGTCCCGGTCCCGGCGTCCGGAGGTGCTCATCGCCCGCAGCAGGTCCTCATTCAGCGGCGCGGTGAACCGGACCGGGGTGAGGGCCGACTGCGGGTCGTTGACCAGCGTCTCGGTGACCGCCTCGATCTCGGGGGCCGACGCGGACGCGCCGTCCTGCACCGACGTCGGTGCGCCGTCGCGGACCGCCTGTTCCGGGTAGGCGAGGTCGAGCGGGGGCGTCGGCATGTTGCGGTCCAGCACATCGGCCAGCGGCCGGGAAGTGGCCAGGCCCGAGCGCAACATCGTCGAGACCGTGGACAGCATCGTGCGGGCCTCGTCGCCGTCGACGGACCACTCCTGCGGGGGCACCAGCAGCAGCGACCGCGGGTCCGGGTTGGCCATCCGGTCCTCGACGGGACGGGCCGTCAGCGACTGCCAGGTGACCGCGCCCAGCGCGTCCTGCAGCCGGGCCGTCCGGGAGTCGCCGGTCAGGTCGTACCGCGCACTCGCCGGCGTGTAGGTGGGCGTCTGGGGGGTGGCGCCGACGGCCGCGAGCGCGGTGCCCGCGGGCACGTCGAACAGCGCGGCGTACAGCGGGCCGCCGTTGTTCCCGCCGCTCAGCGGCACCTTCGCCTGGGCGCTCTTGCCCGCGACCGCGTTGGCGGCCAGCAGCACGGTCGGACCCAGGCCGTTGAGGGACGCCGCGGCCTCGGCGTCGAGCACCCCGGAGTCCGGCCAGGTCAGCCCGCGCAGCGACGTCACCCCGAGGGTGCCGTCGACGATGTCCGCCGGGGTGGCCAGCGCCCGCGCCACCAGCGTCGGGTCGCCGACGCGGTGCAGCGCCGCGAGGTCGACCTGGGCGAACGGGACGGCGGTGGTGCACATCCGCGAGGCCAGCGCCTTGAGCCGGTCCAGCCACGCGGCGGCCGCCGCCTGCCCGGTACCGCTGTGCGCGGCGCCGGTCGGGTCCGCCGGGTCGTCCACCACCAGGTAGCCGCGGGTCATGTTGCTCACCGTGATCAACAGGTCGGGGTCGACGGCCAGGCACATGCTCTGCGCCAGCTTGTGCTCCCGGTCGATGCCGTCGCCGGTGGCGAACTCGGCCGCCGCGAGCAGCTGCTCGAGCCGGCCGCCGTCCGCGAGGGAGCCGGCCAGGTCGTCGTCGACCAGCCTCACCTGCTCGTCGGTGGAGCCCGGAATTCCCGCCGCCAGCCGCGGACGGTCGGCCAACGGCCACATCAGCGTCACGGCCACCGGGTCCGCGGTCGACGGCGGCACCGGTGCGGCGTCGGGGTCCTCGGCGCTGGGGTCGCGGGGCAGGCCGAGCACCGGCAGCAGGAAACGGGCGTCGTCGAGCCGCGCCGCGCCGCCGTACTCGGGGGTGCCGTTGACGTTCACCAGCAGCGGGTAGACGCCCGGGTCGGTGATGTCGAGGGACGCCCCGGTGGCCGAGCGCAGCGGCAGGGTGAGGGTGAACGGGACCGACCTGCCGACGTCGAGCTTCTCGGCGACCGAGTCGAACGCGCCGACGGTGTCGAAGTTCTCCTGGTCGGCGGTGAGCACGGTCCGCAACTGCGCGGGCGCCGCGACCTTCGGGGCCCGTTGCAGGCGCACCYGCACGTCCTCGACCGGCCGGTCGCCGACATTGGTGACGGTGCCCCCGACCGTCACGAACGCGTCGCTGGAGGTGGTGACGGCGTTCGGCGCGACCGAGTCGACGGACAGCGAGACGAACTGCTGCTGGGTCCCGCGGGCCGCGGCGGGCGCGGTACTCGTCGCCTGCGCGCCGGTGGTCCGGGCGCCGGACGTCGGCGTGGTCGGGGTGGGGCTCCCGCTGCTGGGCGCGGCGATGCTCGGTGCGGTGAATCCGAGCGGTGCGGCGGCCAGCGCCAGTGTGGTCAGGGTCGTCGCGGTGAAACGACGCAGGGCTGTCCTCATCCGTGCTTTCCGGTCGTCTCGCGGGACCCGCCGCCGCGCACCGGACCCCGGCGTGTGGTGGTCACCTCGCGGGACCCGCGGTTGTCGTGCGGGATCGGGCCGGGCAGGGGACGCGGTGTCGGGGAGTCAGCCATCCGGTCGATCAGCGCCCCCGCGACCTCGGCAAGCCGGCGTTCGTCGGCGTACGCCAACCGCGACCCGAGTTCGAGCAGCGGCACCCACGCCACCTCCGTGACCTCGACGTCCTCGTCGCTCAGCTCGCCGCCCTGGAACCTGAGCAGGTAGTGGTGCACCGTCTTGTGCACGCGCCGGCCGTCGGTGACGAACCAGTAGTCGATGCTRCCCAGTTCGGCGAGCACCGTGCCCTGGATGCCGGTCTCCTCGGCCACCTCACGCATGGCTGTCTGCTCGGCGGTCTCCCCCGCCTCGATGTGTCCCTTCGGCAGCGACCACAGCAGCCGGCCCCGCCGGTCGGTGCGCCCGATCAGTGCCGCGCACTGCTCGTCGCGGGGGCCGTCGAGCCCGTCGACCACCAGGCCGCCGGCCGAGGTCTCACGGACGGTACGCATGCGCTGGTTCGTGCGTTCGCCGTGCGCGCTTCGTCGCCGCGGGTTGCGGCGACTGCGATTCGCACGTTCGGCAGCAGACACCCAATCAATACTAGTTGGCCCGCGGGACCTGCCCCGAATCCCACACCGCGGCGCCACCCTGCTCGCTCCGCAGGCTCCGCTGCTCCCTCACCCTGCTCGCTCCGCAGGCTCCGCGACGGCGCCACCCTGCTCGCTCCGCAGGCTCCGCTCGCGCCGGTAAGCTGCACAGTCGTGGTTTCCCCAACTCCAGACGCCGACCGACGCGCCCGACTGCTCTCGGCCGCGACCGCGACCCTGCGCGACCTCTCCGAGGTGCTGACGCCACTCGGTGCGAGGTTCGCCGCCGCGGGCCACGAGCTGTACCTGGTCGGTGGCAGCGTCCGGGACGCGGTTCTCGGCCGGCTCGGCACCGACCTGGACTTCACCACCGACGCGCGACCGGAGCAGGTGCAGGCCCTGCTCAAGGGCTGGGCCGACAACCAGTGGGACACCGGCATCGCCTTCGGCACGATCAGCGCCGCGAAGGCCGACCAGCAGATCGAGATCACCACCTTCCGCACCGACGCGTACGACGGCGTCACCCGGAACCCCGAGGTCCGCTACGGCACCAGCCTCGAGGAGGACCTGGTGCGCCGCGACTTCACCGTCAACGCGATGGCCGTGCGGCTCGGCGCGGACGGCACCCAGGAGTTCGTCGACCCGCTCGGCGGGATGGACGCCCTGCTCGCCGGCGTGCTCGACACCCCCGCCGCCCCGGAGATCTCGTTCAACGACGACCCGCTCCGGATGCTGCGCGCGGCGCGGTTCGTCTCGCAGCTCGGTTTCGCGCTGGCCCCGCGGGTCCGCGAGGCGATCGTCGCGATGGCCGACCAGATCGACCGGATCACCGCCGAACGCGTGCACGCCGAGCTCGACAAGCTGATCCTCGGCGAGTACCCGGTCGACGGCATCAACGTCATGTGCGAGACCGGCCTGGCGGCCCGCGTGCTCCCCGAGATCCCGGAGATGGAACTCGAGATCGACGAGCACCACCAGCACAAGGACGTCTACCAGCACTCCCTCACCGTGCTGCAGCAGGCGATCGACCTCGAGGACGGCGACCCGGACCTGGTGCTGCGCTGGGCGGCGATCCTGCACGACATCGGCAAGCCCGACACCAAGCGCAACGAGCCCGGCGGCGGCGTCAGCTTCCACCACCACGAGGTGGTCGGCGCCAAGATGGTCCGGCGCCGGATGAGGGCGCTGAAGTACTCCAAGCAGATGATCGACGACGTCGGCCAGCTGGTGTTCCTGCACCTGAGGTTCCACGGCTACGGCGAGGGCCAGTGGACCGACTCGGCGGTGCGCCGGTACGTCAACGACGCCGGCGACCTGCTGCCGCGGCTGCACAAGCTGGTCCGGGCCGACTGCACCACCCGCAACAAGCGGCGCGCCGCCAAACTGCAGGCCACCTACGACGACCTCGAGCAGCGGATCGCCCGGCTCGCCGAGCAGGAGGACCTGGCGCGGGTGCGCCCGGACCTCGACGGCAACGCGATCATGGAGCTGCTCGGCATCCCCGCCGGCCCCGAGGTCGGCAAGGCCTGGAACTTCCTCAAGGAGCTGCGCCTGGACCGCGGCCCGCTCAGCCGCGACGAGGCCGAGGCCGAGCTGCTGAAGTGGTGGCAGCAGCAGACGTAGGCTGGTTCCCGGGCGCCCGGTGCGCCCACCGGAGGAGTCCGCTCATGACGACGGATCTGCAGGCCTGGCAGGCGCGCGGGCGGTACCTCACCGTCGGCGCGGACCGCATCTTCGTCGTCGAGGTGGGGGCGGGCGCCGGCCCGCCGGTGGTGATCGTGCACGGGTTCCCCGGTTCGTCGCACGACTTCGCGCGGGTCGCGGAACTGCTCGGCGCCGGTCGCCGGGTGGTCCTGCTGGACCTGCTGGGCTTCGGGCTCTCCGACAAGCCCGCCGTCGCGCGCTACTCGCTCTTCGAGCAGGCGGACCTGGTCGAGACGGTGCTGGCGCGGTTGGACATCGGTCGGTGCATCCTCCTCGGCCACGACATGGGCGACACCGTCGTCGCGGAGCTGATGCACCGCCACAACCACGGCGGACTCGGGTTCGTGGTGGAGCAGGTGGTGTTGACCAACGGCTCGATCTTCATCGACCTCGCGCAGCTGACGCCCGCCCAGCGGGGGATGCTCCGGTTGCCGGGGCGGGCGCTGCCCATCTCGCCCCCGCGACGCCTGCTCGCGCGCTCCCTCGAGCGCAGCTTCTCCCCCGCTGCGCCGGCGCCGCCGGGCGCGATCGACGCGCTGGTGCAGGCGATCGAGCGCAACTCCGGCGGCCGACTGCTGCCGCGCCAGAACCGCTACCTCCTCGAGCGGCGTCAGCACCAACCGCGGTGGACCGCGGCGCTGGTGGAGTACGACGGCCCGCTGGGCCTGGTCTGGGGCGCGCTCGACCCCATTGCGACGAAGGACATGCCGGCGCACCTGCTCGACCTGCGCCCGCAGACGCGGGTGACGATGCTCCCCGACGTCGGGCACTGGCCGTCGCTGGAGGTCCCCGAGCGCCTCGCGGAACTCGTCGAGCAGCTGCTCGGCTGAGCCGAAAGACGCTGCGTCAGTTCAGCTTCGCGCGCATCAGGTAGACGTTGTAGCTGTCCCACTCCGACATCGTGAAGTACAGGTCGTGCTCGGTGGACCACGGGTGGATGAAGCCGCCGTACATCTTGGGGTAGTCCGCGGCGCGCACCATCGGCACCCCGGCGGTCCACGCGCCCTGCGGACTGTCGGCCTGCCGCAACACGATTGCGCCGGCCACGGTGTCCAGGTAGCTCATCTGCCAGAGGTCGCGCTCGGCGTCGTAGCGCACCGACAGCTCGGCCGCGGTACCGGACATCACCGGGGTCGGTGACGCCTCCCCGACGGGGCTCCAGGTGCCGTCCACCCAGTACTGGTACGCGGACTTGTTCAGCACCTGGTCCTTGGGCGCCCGGGCCAGCGCGACGGTGCCGAGCCGGCCGTTCGGGGTGCCGAACATGTACACGTGGTCGCCGGCCGGAACCATGCTGGCCACCTGGAAGTGGTTGCGCCCGAACAGGTTCTCCCAGTTGGCGTACGGGTCCTTCGTCCAGGTCTGGCCCCGGTCGTCGGAGTAGGCGATGCCGCCGCGGTTGGTGTACCACATGCCGGGGACCATGCTCCAGCGCCGCACCGACATGTAGCTCATGTACTGCCGGTCGCCGATCGCGAACCCGGACGTGGGGATGGTCGTGGTCTCCCAGTTCTTGACCTTGCGGCTGCCGAGCACCTCGACGGCGTGGCAGCGGCTGTCCTGCACCATCGAGTCGATCGTCATGCCGTCGGACAGGTCGCGGTCAGTGCTGTGGCCCAACACATTCGACCGCCAGTCGGAGCCGTTGGCGCCGGGCGGAGTCCAGCCCTTGCCGAAGGTGTCGCCGAACACCACGGACACCTCGCCGGGGCCGGACTCCCAGGTGATGCCGAGGTCGGTGCTGTTGACCTGCCAGCGCTTGTCGGTGCGGTTGATCGACCCCTGCCCGGTGAGCTGGGCGATCAGGGAGACCTCGCCGACCTCGGCCGCGGGCGCGGCCGGGGCGGCCGGGCCGGGTTCGGTGGGCGGCGACTGCGGCGTCGGTGCCGGGGGCAGGGGCTGGGCGGGGCCGGGGATCGGAATCGGGATCGGCTCGGGGTCGGGGCCGATGGAGATCCGCGGCACCTGCAGGCCCAGCGAGCCGGAACCCGACCCGGACGAGCCCGCCGAGGACCCGGACGAGCCCGAGGAACTCGACCCCGACGAGCTCGCGGAACCCGACCCGGACGACTCGGACGACTCCGACGAGCCGGCGTCCGGCTGCTCCGGTGCGGGGTCGGTGAGGTCCGGGCACGGGTCGGCACACGGGTCGGCGGGCAGCGGTGCCTGCGGCACCCGGGTGAGGTCCTGGGGCGGATCGGGGACGGGCACCGGGACGATCTCCGGCCACGGGTACTTGAGGTCCAGGCTCGGCGGCCCCGTGGTCTGCCCGCTGTCCGCGGCCGACGGGTCGAAGCCGGTCTCGCCGCAGGCGTTGGTCGGCGCCGCGGTCGGCGCGGCCGTGGCAGGCGAGCCGGTCAGCAGCGAGCCGGAGATCGCGAGGGTCAGCGCGCACAGCGGTGCACCGATACGACGGATCACAACGCCCCCAGTCCATTCCACGATCGCTCGGCGCTGCGGTACGCCGACCTCGAGGTGTCTGGAGAAAGTAGCAGAGGCCGACCGGAAGATTCGTCACCAATTCCCGGCGGTCACCCAGTTGGACCTACCGTCGCGGGCCGGTCGAACGACCGACCCGCTGGGCGGCGAGTTTCGGGCCGGCAGGCAGCGTCGGGCTCAGCTGCCAAGTCCGGTCGACAGCTTGTCGACCACGTCGAGGATGGTCTTGAACGCTCCGAGCAGATCAGACAGGTCTGACGATGACATGTATTTCTCCTTCGTGCCGAGTGGTGACTTCTTCTAGTCGTGCGGACGGTTTCTCGTGTTCTGGCAAGACGTCGACCCAAGTCGTGTCGTCGTCGACTCCGGTCGGCGCGAGGCAAAGAAGTCGGCCCAGGACTCGATGTCGGGATGGTCCTTCAACAGGGCCCTGCGCCGGCGTTCGGTCATCCCGCCCCACACCCCGAACTCGGTGCGACTGTCGAGGGCGTCGGCGCCGCACGGCGCGGCCACGGGGCAGTGGCGACAGATCGTGACCGCCTCGTGCTGGGCGGCCCCTCGCACGAACATCCGGTCCGGGTTGTCGATGCACCGTGCGAACGCTCGCCAGGTGGCGGGGATCTCGGGCGATTGTGTCGCCGTGGGGCCACCAATCTTGATGCTGCTCATAGCGCCTGTCCTTGTTCGTGCGGGAAATCCGGTGCGGTGCTGAGTGTGCGAGTCAAAATTCGCGTGACCACGACAAGGGAAGAGTAGGGCGAAGAGTTAAACGCCAGACTGCCGTCAGATTACGCATCCTGGACGATCGTCCAGGATTTGAATGAACGCATGACGCTCCATGCACGGCCTGCTTGGCGTCGTGTGGCAGCGCGACGGGCCGGCCGGGCGGCGCTCCACCTGGACGGACGGCCCGGCGCTATTGATTAAGTGACTGCTCAATGTATTATTCCTCCCGGAGGCGAGAGGAGTGCCGAAATGCGCACGGTTGACGTTGACGCCCGAGCGGCGAAGGCAACGGCGATCCTCGACGCCGCGGCACGGTGCTTCGCGGAACGTGGGTTTGCCGCCACCCGGACGGCGGACATCTGTGCGCTGGCGGGAATGAGTTCGGGCAACCTGTTCCACTACTTCCCCACCAAGCATGCTGTGCTGTTGGCTCTCGTCGAGCGTGACGGTGCCGAGACGAGCGCGTCGATGGCGGAGCTGGCCCAGGCGGACGACCCCTTCGGGGCCCTGCTCGTCCTGCTCGACGAGATCTGCCGACTCGCCGGGGATCCGGTGTATTCCGGTCTGGCGTTGGAGATCTCGGCGGTGGCGCATCGCGACGAGGAGGTCGCGGCGCGTTTCAAGGCCAATGACATCGCGTTCCGGGGTGGCCTCGCTGCGCTGGTGCGCAGGGCGGATGCCGCAGGTCAGCTGAGCACCACGTTGTCGGCGGAGCACGCGGCCACCTGGCTGGCCGCACTCGTCGACGGCATGTTCGCGCGGGTCGCGGCCGATCCCGAGTTCGACGCACCCGCACAGGCCGCTGTGCTCCGGCGCGTCGTCGCGCAGCTGCTCGGAGGCGTCGGCGCGTGAGCGACCGCACCGAAAACGTTGCAGTGTCGGGTGAGTCCGCACCGTCGCCTCGGCTCCTCAACGTGGATGCGCTTCGTGGGTTCGCCCTGTTCGGCATCCTCGCGGTCAACATCTGGGCGTTCGCGGACCCCTACTACGCATTGCCGTCGTCGAACCCGGCCTTCGACTCCGGGCTGGACCACGCGCTGCGCTTCGTGGTTGCGCTGCTGTTCGAGACGAAGTTCTACCTGCTGTTCTCGTTCCTGTTCGGGTACAGCTTCACCCTGCAGATGGCGGCCGCGGAGCGCGCCGGGGCCGCCTTCGTACCCCGGATGCTGCGGCGCCAGGGCGCGCTGCTCGTCATCGGACTGGTGCACGGCGCGGTGCTCTACTACGGGGAGATCCTCTCCACCTACGCGGTTCTGGGGCTGGCCCTGCTCGCCTGCCGGAGGATGCCCCCCGCCCGGGCGATCAAGGTCGGCATCGGTCTGGTGCTTGCGGTCGGCGTCGTCTGGATGCTGCTGGGGCTGGCGCAACTCGCCGAGGGTGACGCCGGCGGCGGCACCCCCTCGTCGGACGTGACGGCCAAGCTGGTCGGATTCGGTGGCGATGCGGCAGCGACGCTCGGGTTCCACTCCGGGCACCTTCCCTCGACGCTCGCGGCGGTAGCGGCACTGCAGGCGCCGAGTGCGATGGCGATGTTCCTGTTCGGGTTCGCCGCGGGACGGCTGCGGGTGTTCGCGGACCTGGACGGGTACCGGCCGCTGATGCGCCGAATCCTGTTGCTGGGGTTGCCGGTCGGGTTGACGGGCGCGGTCGCGTACGCGCTGGCCGCGGCCTACGCGCCGGGTGGAGGCCTCGAGACGTTCGCGTTCGGCCTCGGCCAGTTGACGGCCCCGGGGCTCACCGCGTCGTACGTCGTGGCCGCCCTCCTGCTGTTCCAGACCGTCCGGGGCGGACGGATCGAGAGGGCGCTGGCCCCGATGGGCCGGATCGCGCTGACCAACTACCTGCTCCAGTCGGTGGTGCTGGGCGTGCTGTTCACCGGCTACGGCCTCGGGCTGGTGGACCGGCTGTCGCCACCGGTGGTCCTGGCCGTTGTGCCGGCGGTCTTCCTGTGCCAGGCGGAGATGAGTCGACGGTGGCTGCGTGGGCACCGTTACGGCCCCGCGGAGTGGGTGCTGCGCGCCGCCACCCTCGCCGCGATCCCGCCCTGGCGTGCGCGGTAGCGGAACCGCAGGGCACCCTCCCGCGTCCAACACGTATGGGCTTCGTGGTGGAGTACGCGTTCGGGACCGGCGACGGCGACCCGTCCGTCTGGGAGTCGGTGGCGGACTTGGGCATCGGTGCCGACGACGCGCTCGACGCGGTTCGCCTGGACTTCGACGGCGACGGCCTGCTCGACGACGCCATGTGGGACAGCGACGGGGACGGCCGTGCCGACCGGTCTGTGCTCGACGTGGACGGCCCCGGCACCCGATACTTCACCGACCCGAGCGGCCTGGGGACCTGGGACCACGAGGTGCCCCGACCGGCCGACGAGCGGGAACCGGAACCGGCGGGGTGGTCCTGGGGCCCGGACCCGCACTCGGTGCTGGTGGACGAGGACCGTGACGGGACGCCGGAGGTGACCGTGTCGGACACCGACGGCGACGGTCGCCTCGACGCCGTCCGGCGACACCCGCCGCGGCCCGGCGACTGACCGGCGGCCGGGGCGCTACCGCCGCAGGGAGTTCGCGGCGACCGCCGCGAGGCCGAGCGCGTACACCCCGGCGCCGGCGAGCACCAGCCCCAGCGACCGGCCGTCGGGCGCGATCACCGTCGCCGCCGCGGCGATCGCGGCGATGAACGCGACGTTGAACACGGTGTCCTGCAACGCGAACACCTGTCCCCGACGGACGTCGTCGATGTCGATCTGCATGGCGGCGTCGCCGGTGAGCTTGATGGTCTGGCCGGCCAGGCCGAGCAGGAATGCGCCCGCCAACAGCATCGGCTGGGTGAGCGCGGAGATGAGGGTCAGCTGCACGACGATGGCGGCCACCAGCGCCAGCGCGACCGTGCGGGGCCGGCCGAGCCGGGGTATCAGGAACGGGGCCAGGGCCGCGGCCAGCAGCATCCCGGCCGCGGTGGCGCCGACCGCGACGCCGAAGCCGGCGAGGCCACCCGGCAGCGAGCCCTGGGCGGCGGGGTCCCGCAACACCAGCACCATCACCAGGGTGTCGATGCCGAACACGATCCGGTGTGCCCCGATGCCGCACATCGCGGTGGTGACCCCGGGCGCCCGCCACACCGCCGTCGTGCCGGTTCGCAGGCCGGCCGCGACGGCGCGCACGGCGGCCCTCCGGGTGGGTGCGGCCGTGGGTCGGTCGGCATCGCTGGGGCCGAGACCGCGCGGGGCGAACCGGGCCGCGGCGACGGCGCCCACCGCGGAGCCGACGGCCGCCACCGCGACGGCGACCCCGGAGCCGCGGTCGCCCGCCCCCACCAGGCCGATCACCGCGACAGCCGCCGCCGCGCCGGCCGCGGCGACGCCGGACCCCGCGGTGGCGAGCACGGAATTTGTTGGTACCAGCCATGACTGGCGCACGACGTGGGGCAGCGCTGCGGACACTCCCGCGCCGACGAACCGGCTGACGCCGACCGCGGCGAGGGCGAACAGCAGCAGCGGGGCCTCGGGCGCCCCGGTGAGCAGCAGGCCGGCGGTGCACAGGATCAGCACGCCGCGCAGCACGTTCGCCCACATCAGCACGGCGCGGCGGTCCCAGCGGTCCAGCAGGGCGCCGGCGAAGGGGCCGAGCAGGGAGTAGGGCAGCAGCAGGACCGCGAACCCGGCGGCGATGGCGAGGGGTTCGGTCTCGCGTTCCGGGTTGAACAGGATCGCGCCGCCGAGCGCGGYCTGGAACAGTCCGTCGCCGAACTGCCCGGCGAACCGGACGGTGGCGAGGCGGCCGAGGCCGGGCGAGCCGCGCAGCGCCGCGCGCAGGAGTCCGGCCGTCGAGTCCACCACCGCGCGACCCTATCGCGCGGCGGTCACCCGGTCCCGCGCCCGCCACCAGGCGACGGTGGCGGAGGCCGCCTCGGGCAGCGGCGTCGGCGCCAGGCCGAGCAGGCGCTCGCTGCGGGCGGAGTCCAGGACGAATGGCCGCTCGAACTGGTACAGCGTCTCGGCGAGCTCGCGGGTCTCGCCGTGTACCCGGCCGGCGGCGCGGATCAACCACGCCGGCAGCACCCCCACGCGGGGGTCGTCGACACCGGCCGCGACGGCGAAGGCATGCACCATCTCCCGCTGGGTGAGCGCGGGCCCGGTCGGCGCGTGCAGCACGGTGTTCCACCGCGCCGGATCTGCGGCGGCGGCGATCATGGCGGCCGCGAGGTCCGGCACGTAGGTGAAGGAGTGCGGGACGTCCAGCGCGGCCATGACTCGAACCGTCTTGCCCGCCAGGATCTTCGGCACCATTCGCTCCCCAGCGTGCGCCATCAGCGCGTGCGGTCCGAAGAAGTCCGAGGCGGCGACGCTCACCGTCGGGGTTGCCGAGTCCGCGCGCTGGCGCAGCAGTTCGGAGCGGACCCCGAGCTTGCCGTCGCGGGCGTTGCGTGGGGTGTCCTCGGTGATCGGCCCGTCGACTGGGCCGTAGGAGTAGAGGCTCTCGGGGAACACCGCCACCGCCCCGGCCCGGCCGGCGGCCGCCAGTACCTCGCGTTCGGTGCTCGGCAACTCGCGCCGCCAGGCCGCCGCCGAGTATGCGGAGCCGTGGGTGCAGTGGAACACCGCCGAGGCGCCGTCGAGGGCGTCGTCGAGTGCCCCGGGCCGGGAGACGTCCACCCGCATCCGCCGCACGCCGGGGTGCTCCGGCCCGGACCCGGAGCGGGTGAGCACCCGCACGGTGTGGCCCCGGTCGGCGAGTTGCTGCGCGACCGTCCACCCGACCGGGCCTGCCCCGGTCACCACCTGTACTGCCGACATCGTGATCACATCCTGTCCGTCTGGGTTCGATTGAGAGCACTGCTCTCGAATTAACAGTGCGCCCCCGGCGCCCCCTTGTCAAGAGCGGTGCTCTCTAAAGTTGACAGTGCTCACGAACGGGGTTCACCCTGGACGGCGTGACCGGTACCCCCCGCGCCCGTGCCCGCGAACAGACCCTGGCCGACATCACCCGGATCGGCCGCGAGCACCTGGCCCGCGACGGGGCGGCGGCGCTGTCGCTGCGCGCCGTGGCCCGGGACCTCGGCGTCGTCTCGTCCGCCGTGTACCGGTACGTCAAGAGTCGCGACGAGCTGCTCACCCTGCTGGTGGTCGAGGGCTACACCGAGCTGGGCGACGCCGCGGCGGCCGCGCTCGATGCCGCACCCGCGGGCAGTCCGCGCGCCCGCTTCCATGCCCTGGGTCATGCCGTCCGGGACTGGGCGTTGCGGGAGAAGGCTTGCTACGGACTGCTTTTCGGAAGCCCGGTGCCCGGCTACCGGGCGCCCGCCGAGCGCACCACGGGGCCGGGCACCCGGGTGGTCAACGCCCTGGTGAGCGTGATCGACGACGCGCACCGCGCCGGCCTGCTGCGGCCGCTGTCGGCCCCCGCCGCGGCGCCGCCGCTGCGCGAGAACCTCGTCGCGATCCGCGCCGAGCTGGGCCTCGACCTGCCCGACGAGGTGCTCCTGCGCGGGGTGCTGGTGTGGTCGTCGCTCTTCGGCGCCGTCAACTTCGAGGTCTTCGGGCAGTACGGCCCCGACACCTTCACCGACCCACGGGCGCTCTTCGATCACCACCTGTCGGTACTCGCCGAGACGGTCGGCCTGCCGGGGTGACCGTCGCGCCGCGCCGGGCTGTGTCCGGCCGGTCCGCGGTGCGATGATTGTCCGGTGGAGTACGCAGACGAGCCCGACGACCGAATGGCCTCGACTGAACCGGTCGTGCGTCCCGGCAGCCTGCTGGTCTCCGCCACCGACCTCACCGAACCGGCGTTCCGGCGCACCGTGGTCTACGTGATCGAGCACAACGACGCGGGCAGTCTCGGCGTGGTCCTCAACCGCGCCAGCGCCACCGCGGTGCACACCGTGCTGCCGCAGTGGGCCGACCTGTGCGCCCGCCCGCGGGCGCTGTTCGTCGGCGGACCCGTCAAACGTGACGCCGCCCTGTGCCTGGCCACCCTGCGCACCGGGGCCGTCATCGACGGTGTGGAGGGGCTGCGGCGGGTGCACGGCCGGGTGGTGATGGTGGACCTCGACTGCGACCCGGACCAGGTCGGCCCGCTGGTCGAGGGCGCGCGGGTGTTCGCCGGCTACTCGGGCTGGACGATGGGCCAGCTGGACGGCGAGCTCGAGCGCGCCGACTGGACCGTCCTGTCGGCGCTGCCGTCCGACGTGATCGGGCCGCCGCGCACGGACCTGTGGGCGCAGGTGCTCCGGCGTCAGCCGCTGCCGCTGGCGCTGCGCGCCACCCACCCGATCGACGTCGAGCGGAACTAGGACGTAGCCCCCGATCCCCATTTCGGCGCCCCCGGAGCCCGATCACCGTCCCGCTGCGTTGTCGTCGGCGCCGATACAGCAGCGGTATCGGCTTCTCGTCCGCACAGGAGCGGAGCCCGCGGAGCGACTCCTGCGTCTTGCCGGACGACGATTGTCTCGCCAGGTGCATCCGAGAAGGATTAGGAGAGACGCGTCCTAGCCGCCCCCGCTCGACCGACCTCGTGAAAGGCGGAACCGTCCGGTCGGCGTGAACCACCCGAGCACCGGCGGCGTGTGTACCACTGGAGGTGCCCGATGCCGCAGGACCAGGCCGAACTCATGCGCGTTCTGTACGGCGAGCACGCGGCCGCGTTGTGGCGGTACGCGATGCGGCTGACCGGCGACCGGGCCCGGGCCGAGGACGTGGTGCAGGAGACGTTGCTGCGCGCCTGGCAGCACCCGCGGGTGCTGGACCAGAGCGAGAACTCGGCGCGGGCGTGGCTGTTCACCGTGGCCCGGAACCTCGTGTTCGACCAGTACCGCAGCGCCCGCTCGAAACGCGAGTTCGGCACCGACTCGCCGCCGGAGCAGGCGAGCCCGGACGGCACCGACGCCGCGCTGGACGCCTGGCTGGTCGCGGACGCCCTCGCCGGGCTGACCCCCGAGCACCGCGGGGTGCTGGTCCGGGCCTACTACCGCGGGATGTCCACCCACCAGATCGCCGAGGAGCTGGAGATCCCCGACGGGACGGTGAAGTCGCGGATGCACTACGCGCTGAGGGCATTACGACTGATTCTTCAGGAAATGGGGGTGACGCAATGAGCATCGAACTGGACCCGTACGCCAGCTGGGACGCCGCCTACGTGCTCGGTGCGCTCACATCCGACGAGCGCCTCGAGTTCGAGCGGCACCTGACCGCCTGCGACACCTGCGCCGTGGCGGTCGCGGAGGTTGCCGGCATGCCGGGCCTGCTCGGCAAGGTGCCGGCGTCGACCGCCCTCGAGTTCGGTGACGACCCGGTCGGCGGCGGCGCCGTCGAACCCGCCGAGCCGCCCGCCGACCTGCTGCCGAGGCTGATGACCCGCGCCCGCCCGCACCGTCGTCGCCGCAGGCTGGTCCTGGTCGGCGGGGTCGCAACGGCCGCGGCGGCCGCCGCGGTCGGTGTCGCGGTGGTGCTGCCCGCCGCCTCGGAGCGGCCTGCCCCGGATGTCCCCCCCGGCCCGTCCGCCCCGGTCACGGCGCGCCCGATGGACGCGGTGACGCCGAGCCCGTTGACCGCGGAGGTCTCGCTCGTGGCCCAGGAGTGGGGCACCCGCGTCGACGTGACGTGCCGGTACCCGGCCGCCCCCGACGGCGGCTACGGCTACGGCAGCAGGGAGTACGCGCTGGTGGTCACCGACAAGACCGGTGCCGTCACCCAGCTCGCCACCTGGACCGCCGGGGCCGGTCAGACGGTGACACCGTCGGCCACCACCAGCGTCCCGATGCCGTGGATCGCCAGCATCGACATCCGTTCCGTCGCAACGGATCAGGTGCTCCTCTCGAGCACCTTCTGACGCCGCGGCCCGGAGTTGTACCGAGGAGACGGAGGTGTACCGATGAGACAGACCGACCCTCGCGACGTGCCCCCGCAGGGACGCGTCGCCGACTACCTGGTCGACGCGGTCGCGGACCTCGGGGTCCGGCACGTCTTCGGGGTGGACGGCGCGAACATCGAGGACGTCTACGACGCGCTGGGCCGCACCCGGCGTCACGTCGTCGGCATCGTCGCCAAGCACGAGTTCTCGGCGGCGACGATGGCCGACGGCTACGCGCGCGGCGGCGGCGGTCTCGGCGTGGTGATCGCCACCTCCGGCGGCGGTGCGCTGAACCTGGTGCCGGGCCTCGGTGAGGCCTTCGCGTCCCGGGTCCCGGTGCTGGCCCTCGTCGGTCAGCCGCCGACCGCGCTGGAGGGGCACGGCGGCTTCCAGGACTCGAGCGGCCGGGCGGGCTCGATCGACGCCGTCCGGTTGTTCGCGGAGGTCTCCCGGTACTGCGCCCGCGTCGAGCGGTCCGAGGACGTGGGCCTGCACCTGACGCGGGCGGTCTCCGCCGCACTGCGCGGCGGCCCGGCGGTGCTGCTGATCCCGAAGGACGTGCAGCAGGCTCACATCGCCCCCGGTGCCTGCGCCCCGATCCACCCGCGGCCCGCGGTGGCGCAGGACAAGCTCGGGATGGGCCGGCTGGTCAGGCTGCTCTCCCTTGCCCGGGACCGCGGCAAGATCCTGGTGATCGCCGGCGACGAGGTGGCCCGGGCCGACGCCCGCGGCGAACTCGCCGAACTGGTGAGCGCGCTGGACGCCTCGGTGGGGGTGACCCCCGACGCCAAGGACGTGGTGGACGCACGCAGCCACGGCTACTGCGGCGTGGCGGGCAGCATGGGCCACCCGGAGCTGGTGGACGCGCTGCGGTACGCGGACCTGTGCCTGCTGGTCGGGACCCGGATGCCGGTGTTCGCCCGGACCGGGCTCGAGAACGGGTTGCACGCCGCGCGGGTGGCCTCACTCGGCCACGCGCCGCCCTTCCTGGCGTCGTCGCACACGATCAGCCTGGACCTGCGTCACTCCCTCCGGCACCTGGTCGACGCGCTCGGCCCGGGGCGCGGCGGGGCCGACACCCAACCGCCCGCGCTCTCCAGCCTCGCGGTTCCGCCGGCGACCGGCCCCGGGCTGCGGTACCGCGACGCGGTCGCGATCGTCGCCCGGCACCTGCCGGCGGGGGCGGACGTGGTCGCCGACGCCGGGAACACCGGGGCGGCCGTGGTGCACCACCTCCCGGCGACCGTCGGCGGCCGGTTCGTGGTCGCGCTCGGCATGGGGGGGATGGGGTACGCCTTCGGCGCCGGGATCGGGTCCGCGTTCGCGCGCCGCAGGCGCACCTTCGTCATCGCCGGGGACGGCGCGTTCTACATGCACGGCATGGAGGTGCACACGGCGGTCGAGCACCAGCTGCCCGTCACCTTCGTGGTGTTCAACAACAACGCGCACGCCATGTGCGTCACCCGGGAACAGCTGCTCTACCGGGGCGACTACAGCTTCAACAGGTTTCAGCCCGCGTTCCCCGGTGCGGGCCTGGCCGCGATGTTCCCGACGCTGTTCGCCCGCGAGGCCGCCACCGCGCCGGAACTCGGTCGCGCCCTCGCCGACGCCGCGCACATCCCGGGTCCGGCGTTCGTCTCCGTCACCTGTGACCCCGACGAGGTGCCCCCGTTCCTGCCCTTCCTGTCCGACGCCACCGCCAGCAGGGGAGAACGCCCGTGACCGCAGCGCTCGACGACATTGCCCCGGAGGCGATCCCGCAGGTCCATCGCATCGAGTCCACCGACATCGAGACGGCCGAGCCGATGGTCGCGGAGATGCTGCACTCGGTGTACCCGCACGAGCAGGTCTACGGCGAGTACTGCACGCTCCACGGCTACGTCGACTGTCCGCCGCGGCAGCTGTACGACTACCTCGCGCACATCCGTTCCCTGGAGGAGTGGACCTACAGCCTGCGCGGTCTCACCGTGACCGACACGCCCGGACTGTGGCAGGGGTACGACCGGCTCGGCGCGGACACCGAGGTATACGCCAGGGTCGAGGCGAACCCCGACGCGATGACCGTGGACTACCACTGCGCATGGGACCAGGGCGCGCACCTGTGGATGATCTACCTGATGCGGGTGGTCGACGCGCAGGCGGTGCTCGACAGGCCGGGATCGGTTGTGCTGTGGACCAATTGCCGCCACCCGTTCTACGACCGCAACCCGTTTCCCGCCGCCGCCCCGGCCGCCCGCGACGGATGGGTGGGCGACTACTGGGACATCTTCTACCCGGGGCACCTGCTCGAGATGCACAACCTCAAGGCCATTGCCGAGTACCGGCACTCCCACGGGCTCCCGGTGACGCCGGAATGGGTGCGGGGAGCGTGACCGCCGTGACCGCCACCCCGCCTCCCCCGGTGAGCCTCGTCGACGTCGCCAGCTACCTGCCCGTCGCGCGCGTCCCCGCCGAGTACTTCCTGGAGTTCGCCAAGAACCGGCGGGCGCCGAAGGGGCCGATGTTCCGGGCGCCGCGGTACCGGCACCACGTCGCCGACGGCGAGCGCGCGGCGGACATGGTGCTGCGGGCCGCCGAGCCGCTGATCGACCGGCACGGGGCCGCCGCGATCGCCGACGTCGACGTGCTGATCACGCACACCCAACTCCCCGACCTGCCGGTGCTCGGCTGCGCGGGCGAGGTGGCACACCGCCTCGGCGCGCACCCGGAATGGGTGATCGACCTGCACAACAGCGGCTGCGCGTCGTTCATCTACATGATGAAGATCGCCCGCCAGATCCTGCAGTCCGGCGGCGGCCGGACCGCGCTGATCGCCGCCACCCAGAACAGCGCCGGGCAGGTGTTCACCCAGACCGAGGTGCGCGGGCTGGCGCAGGCGCCGGTACCCGGGGACGGCTGCGGCGTGGGGCTGCTGGCCGTGGCGGACGAGGCGCCGGTGCTCGGGGTCGAATGCCGGTCCTACGGAGAGTTCCACGGCGACATGACCGGCGAGGTGGACCCGCCGCGGAAGTACTGGGAGCCGGGCCCGGGGCAGTTCCGGATCGCCTTCAGCGACAGCAAGATCGCGAAGGTGTTCGCCCGCGGCAACCGGCTGGTGCCCGAGGTCTCGCGCGCCCTGTGCGACCGCCTCGGCATCGACCCGCGGACCGTCGACACCTTCGTCACCAACCAGCCGAACCGGCTGTTCCTGCGCAATTGGCGTGAGGCACTGGAACTTTCGGCCGACCACCATCCCGACACCTTCGACGAGTGCGGCAACCTGTTCGGGGCCGGCATCCCGGTCACCCTGGACACCGCGAACCGGGCCGGCCGCATCCCCAACGGTTCGCTGGTGCTGATGTCCGCGTTCGCGCACGCCGGCGACTTCGCCGGGTCCGCGGCCGTCCGGTGGGGCGCGGCACCGGACGGCCGCGCCCCGTCGGACGGCTGAGGAGGGTTCCGGGACGAGGGCTAGCCGGCGGAACCGGACCCGGCGCCGGCCGGTGCGTCCGCGCAGGTGTCCAGCACGCGGGAGATGGCGTCCTTCTCGGCCTGGGTGACCCAGAGCCGGTAGGCCGCCTTCACCTCCACCTGCTTGGCCACGTAGGTGCAGCGGTAGGCCTTGTTGGGCGGCAGCCAGGACGCGGCGTCGCTGTCGGACTTCTGCTGGTTCGCCGGCCCGTCGGAGGCGAGCAGGTTGCGGGGGTCGTTGGCGAAGTCCTTGCGGGTCTGCGGATCGAGCTGCTGCGCGCCCTTCTGCCAGGAGTCGGACAGCGCCACCACGTGGTCGATCTGCACGGCGCTCGAGGTGTCCTGGCCGCGGACGAAGTCGATGGTCTTGCCGGTGTAGGGGTCGGCCAGGGTGCCGGTGGCCACGACGCAGTCCCGCGTCCCCGGCTTGTAGGTCTCGTTGGTCAGGTCGCGTTCGAGGATGTCGTTGCGGGTGTCGCAGCCGTTGTGCCCGCCGTCCACGCGGACGTCGTCGGTCCACGACGGCCCGAACTCGTCACGGCTGTAGCCGGTCTTGGGGGCGCGGCCCTTGACCGGCAGGGTGTCGAGCGTGGAGCGCACGGCGCTGGCGCCGGGGAAGGAGCCGTCCTCGGTCGGTGCGGCCTCGGCCGGGAGGGTGCTGCAGCCGGTCGCCACCAGGACGGCCGCACACACGGCGACCAGGGTGCTGCGGCGGCCGGTGACGGTACGAAAACTCAACAGGGGTGCTCCTTTTCACGGATCGGACCACCCGATTATGGCCATCCGGGCGCCGGGGGGACGAATCCCCTGGTGCCCGATCCGCTTCCGTGACGAGGCCCCCGGTCGTAACAGGCTCCCAGTCGTGACCAGGACCTCAGTCGGGGCCAGTCCTCAGGGGCCGGCGACCGCCTGCTCCGGCTGCGGGTCCGCCCGCCGCGCGTACCGCTGGGCCAGGGCCGCGCACACGATCAGCTGGATCTGGTGGAAGATCATCAGCGGCAGCACGATCAGGCCGATCGGCTGGCCGGCGAACAGCACCGTCGCCATCGGCAGGCCGGTGGCGAGCGACTTCTTCGAACCGCAGAAGACGATGACGATCTGGTTCGCCACCGGGAAGCCCAGCCGCCGGCCCGTGAACCAGGTGACGGCCAGCACGACGGCCAGCAGCCCGCACATCACCGCCACCAGCCCGCCGATCTGCCACGGCGAGAGCCCGGCCCAGGCGTTCTCGACCATGCCGGCGCTGAAGGCCGCGTAGACCACCAGCAGGATCGAGCCGCGGTCGACCAGCTTGGTGGGGGCGGCGTTGCGCTGCAGCCAGTCCGCGATCAGCGGCCGCAGCAGCTGACCGAGCACGAACGGCAGCAGCAGCTGCACGACGATGTCGAGCACCGAGGAGGCGTCGACGTGCGCCTCGCCGGTGGTGTTCATCAACAGGATCACCAGCGCCGGGGTCAGGAACACCCCGGCCATGTTGGACAGGGTGGCGCTGACCATGGCCCCCGGCACGTTGCCGCGGGCGATGGAGGTGAAGGCGATCGACGACTGCACCGTCGAGGGCACCAGGCACAGGTAGAGCACGCCGGTGTACAGACCGCCGCTCAGCAGCGTCGGCTCGAGCACCTTGAGCGCCAGCCCCAGCAGCGGGAACAGCACGAACGTCGCCGCGAACACCACCGAGTGCAGCCGCCAGTGGGTCAGGCCGGCGAGCGCCTCGCGGGGGTGCAGCCGGGCGCCGTAGAGCAGGAACAGCAGGAAGATGGCGACCTTGGTGGCCCACCCGAGTACCTCCGCCGCGGTCCCCTGGGCCGGGAAGATGCTGGCCAGTACCGCGACGGCGATGATCGACAGGATGAACCCGTCGATGTAGAACCTGGAGAGAAACTTCACGACGACCACGGTAGTTCGGTGGTGGCGTATCGGAGAAGTCGATCAGATCGTTTAGTTCCATCGCGGAACGTGATAAATATGGCGAATGCTGGATCCGGTGCTGCTGCGCAGCTTCGTCGCCGTCGAGCGGGCCGGCGGGTTCACGGCCGCGGGTAGGCAGCTCGGCCTGCGTCAGTCGACGGTGAGCGGGCACGTCGCGCGGCTCGAGAAGTCCGTCGGCCGGGAACTGTTCCGCCGCGACACCCGCAACCTGGAACTCACCGCGGACGGCGCCGCCATGCTCGGCTTCGCCCGCACCGTCCTCGACGTCTCGCAGCAGGCGCAGGCGTACTTCGCCGAGGCCGAGCTGTCCGGGCGGCTGAGGTTCGGGGCGTCGGACGACCTGGTCGCCGCGGAACTGCCGGAGGTGCTGCTCGACTTCCGCCGCAGTCACCCCCGGATCGACCTCGAGCTCACCGTCGGCCTCAGCGAGATGCTCGGTGCCAAGGTGTCGGCGGGCGAGCTGGACCTCGCGTTCGGCATGCGCCGGCCCGGGGAACGGCACGGCGAGCTGGTCTGGCGCGACACCCTGGTGTGGGCGGGACCACGCGGGGCGGAGGTGCCCGACCTGTCGCAGGGGCCAGTCCCGCTGGTCACCTATCCACCGCCCAGCATCACCCGGCGGGCCGCGATGGAGGCGATGGAGCGGGCCGGCCTGGTCTGGCGGACCACGTGCGTCACCGACAGCCTGCTGGGGCTGCGGGCCGCAGTGCTCGCCGGCCTCGGGTATGTCGTGCACGCGGAGTCCCTGCTGCCCGGCGGCCTGGCGCCGCTGCCCGGGCACGTGCTCCCGGACCCGGGCGACGCCGACTTCGTGCTGATGCGCCGGCCCCGGCCCGCGACCGGGCCGGAGGCGGCGCTGACCGCGGCCATCCTCGCCAACGAGCGGCGGCTGCGGCGCAGCTAGGCCGACGCCCGGGCGGGCTCAGAACACGATCACGCCGCGCAGGTTCCGCCCGGCGTGCATGTCCTCGAAGCCGCGGGCCACCTCGTCGAGGGTGTAGGTGGTGGTGACCAGGCCGTCGAGCTCGAGCTTGCCCGCGGTGTAGAGGTCGATCAGCCACGGGATGTCCGCGCTGGGCGCCGACGCGCCGAAGAGCGAGCCGTGCAGCCGCTTCTGGTAGAGCGTCAGCTCCATCGGGCTGATCGGGATCCCGACGTCGGTCATCTTGCCGAGGCCGGTCACCACGCACACCCCGGCCTTGCGGATCGCCGAGAAGGCCTGCGCGATGTGTTCGCCGGTGGTCACCCCGACGGTCACGATGGCCGCGTCGGCGCCCTGCCCGTTGGTCAGCGACCGGGCCACCTCGGTGGCCTCCTCCATGCTCGAGAAGGCCTGGGTGGCACCGAACTTCAGTGCGCTCTCCCGCTTGAAGGCGACCGGGTCCACGGCGAGGACGTGGGCGGCCCCGGCGTGTGCGGCGCCCTGCACGGCGTTGATGCCGATGCCGCCGACGCCCATCACGATCACCGTCTGGCCCGGGTACACCTGCGCGGAGTTCACCGCGGCTCCCCAGCCGGTGCCGACGCCGCAGCCGAGCAGGCACAGCACCTCGAGCGGCAGGCTCTTGTCCGCGACCTTGACCGCGGAGTCGGTGCTGACGGTGGTGTACTCGCTGAACGTGGACAGCCCGCAGGTCTGGGCCACCGGCTGCCCGTCCAGGCTCAGCCGGAAGCTGGCCGGGTCGTCCGGGCGGCTGCCGGTCATGATCGCGGCGCCGCGGTCGCACAGGTTCTGCAGCCCCTTCGCGCACCAGCGGCAGCGACCGCAGCCCGCGACGAAGGAGAACAGCACGTGGTCGCCCTCGGCGAATCCCGTTGTCTCCGGGCCCACCTCGACCACGATGCCGGCGCCCTCGTGCCCGCCACAGATCGGGTAGACGCCCACGGCGTGGTCGCCGAGGGCCACGTGGTCGTCGGAGTGGCACAGGCCAGTCGCCACCATCTTGACGGTGATCTCGCCCCGGCGGGGCGAGTCGAGGTCCATCTCGACCACCTCGTAGGTGCCGGGGGTGCTGCGGATGATCGCGCCGCGGGTCTTCACTGAAAAGTCTCCTATTTGAAAGATGGTGCAGAACAGGCTGTTACGGGGTGACCTGGGCGGCCATCATGGTGCGGAACTGGTCGGTGTACGGCGGCAGCATGCCCCACTCGCCGCGCAGGTCCGGCCCGGCGGACTCGTAGACGGCGCGGGCGTGGCTGAACTCGAGGAAGCCCTCGCGGCCGTTGTAGTGGCCCATCCCGGACGCACCGACGCCGCCGAACGGGGCGTCCTGCAGCCCGGGGTGCATCATCACCTCGTTGATCGTCACGCCGCCGGACGAGGTGCGGCCGACGACGGCGTCCCGTTCCGCGGTGTCGGTGCCGAAGTAGTACAGCGCCAACGGCTTCGGTCCCGCGTTGATCGCGTCGATGACCTCGTCGATCGTGTCGTACCCGAGCAGCACGACGGCGGGGCCGAAGATCTCTTCCTGCCGGATGACGGCGTCGGCGGGCGGCTCGATCACCATGCGCAGCGGGCGACGGCGGCCGGTGGCGGGCAGCGGGACGTCCGGCGCCGACTCGACGCGGGCGCCGCGGGCGGCGGCGTCGGCGACGTAGCCGTCGATCCGGGCGGCGTGGCGGTCGTTGACGACGGCGACGGCGTCGGCATTGCCGTCGACGGTCGGCAGCAGCGCTGTGTACGCCTCGCGCAGCGCGGCGACGAACTCGTCGACGCGTTCGCGGGGCACGTACACGGTGTCGGGGCTGACGCAGATCTGGCCGCCGTTGGTGGCCTTGCCGACGGCGATGCGGTGGGCGGCGTCGGCAAGGTCGGCGCCGAGGCCGATCACGGTCGGGGACTTGCCGCCGAGTTCGAGGGTCACCGGCACGAGGTTCTGCGCGGCGTTGGCCATCACCAGCTTGCCGACCGCGCTGCTGCCGGTGAAGACGAGGTGGTCGAACGGCAGCGACGTCAGCGCGTCGGCGACGTCAGGGCCACCGGTGACGATGGCGACCTCGTCGGGGTCGAGCAGGGTGGCCACCGCGTCGGCCAGCACGTCCGCGGTGCGGGGTACCACCTCGGAGGGCTTGAGGACGGCGCGGTTGCCGGCGGCGAGCACCCCGGCGAGGGGGCTCATCAGGGTGTACACCGGGGCGTTCCAGGTGCCGATGATGCCGACGGTGCCCTTCGGCTGGTGCAGCACCCGCGCGCAGGCGCCGAGCTGGTCGTAGGGCGCGAAGACGGGCCGTTCGTCGGGGGCCATCCAGGTGTCGAGGTTGTCTCGGGCGTGCTTGAGGGCGCTGATCGAGCCGACCACGTCGTTCATCAGCGAGTACCCCTCGGGGCGTCCGCCGAAGTCGGCGTCCAGGGCCTTGGCGATGTCGTCGGCGCGGGCGACGAGCAGGTCGATGACATTCTGAATCCGGGCACGACGCTCGGTGGCCTCCGGCACTCCGGCGGTGAGCCGGGCCTGCCGCTGCCGATCGAGGATCAATGAGATCTGTTCGTGCGCTTGGAGGTTGCGTTCCATCGCCCGGACGCTAAGAGGAGGGTCACGTCACGTAGGGTGCGGTCCCGCTGAGTGGGACCTGCGGTGGTCTCGCCGACAGCAGGGGTCGGGGTGATGCTTGTGGCCGGATCACCTGTGTTGAGTGATCACGCCGTAGCCGGTCGATCCATGCACCTCTTCGTCACGAACGGTGCGCCTCGACGGCTGACGCCCGCGAATGCAGGCGTCGTAGTTGGTGGACGGCACGATCTTGCAATCGTGTGCGGTGAGTACCCGGCAGATCGGATCGACGCAGCACTCCGGCTCGTGTGCGTCGATGCATTCGACGATCACCGACTGCGGCGTGGTGCCGCCATCCCGTTGCCGATCGGACCGGTTTCGGCGTGGCGTCCCCGTCTGGCACGGCGCTCATTGATGGCTGGCAGTAATTGTGTAGCAAGGGGTTTCGACAGGCAGTGAATTCTCCGGGCGAACCGAGGCGATTCAAATGCGCCCTGCCCGGACTGTGACGTACCGGGCAGGGCACACTCTGTTCGGCGGGTGGCGAGGTCGCCGTGCTTGGTGATGGCCTATCCGCCGGCGCTGGCAGATTCGAGGCTTGACCAGCCCGCGCCTGCGGCGGAGGCCGTCCCCAATCCGATCAATCCGATCAGTCCGAAGTTCATCATGTCCCGCACCATCGTGGCCCAGTAATCAGACGACATTGCAATCTCCTTCAGGACAGGCCGATGAGGAAGGTCTGGAGTGGGTCCATTAGCCCGAGGTACGTCAGAGCGGTGTTCATGAGCATGTCGGTGCTGAGTGCATTAAGCATTCTGGATACTGCCTTCTGTTGGGTGATCCGTTAGCCGACGGACGCGCTGATGGGAAAGTCGACGAGGTAGAGGAACATGATGGGGAGCATCTGGGTCACGGTCTGTCCGAGGGATCCCGTGCTCTCCTGAACGGAGCCAATCATCAATTTATCCTTCGCTCGAGTAGCTGTCGGTGGACATGGCGTTCAGGCCGTCAATGGATCCGCCCCAGGTGGGTGCGGAGTCCGTGACGAAAGCCCCGAGTAGCGCTATGAATGCCTTGAGCATGGGTGAGTCCTCCTTCTGTGAGTGAGCAATTGAGAAGGCGGCACGAGCGATCCGCCCGAACCTTCGTCAAGGTGGCGAGCCTTTGTTCACCGCCGCGTCGGGGTGTTGATGTGTAGCCCGCACCCAGGCCATTGCCGGTGGAGACGCCGCTAGTCCAGAAGGACCTGCCCGGTCCCCTCGCCTATCTTCTCGGCGTCGAACCTGCTGGAATCCTGAACATTATTGAGAGCCGATACGGGCTGGACGGCGCCTCCAGATGCAGCGGGCATGTACCCGATACGGGACGGTCAGACTMAAGAAACAACATGCGCGGGTAGAAGATTCATGCCACTTCGGTTTGCGCCCCAGTTCCTCAGTTCACCCTCGGAGCTATCCATTGTGCTGGTTTAGCTCTCGAGCCAGGTGCACGCTATAACGAGGCGGTTTCGGCTGTTCACGTTTTGACATACCTACCACCCGGTAGGTTTCTATCCAAATGTTCCGTGCGAAAGCACGGACGGCTGAGACGCTCGTCGCTACCGTTCCTGAGATGTTCCAGGCGTTGAACTTTGAGCACTTGGTTCCGAGGCGTGCCTCGTGTACCGGCAGGCGGTGTCCTCGGAGGTGTCCGGACTGGTGCGCGCGCAGTCCGGACGACCGGTTTCTCGTGGCGTGCAGTGGCCACGGCAGCGCACCATCACGCGCAGCCGCGCTGGCCGGTACGACACGATGCTTCTTGAGGAGACTCTCCGCCGGTGCGCCAGCTACCTGGCGGAACGGCGCGACACAGTGCCCTCGGCCGTGTCCCTGAACTTTGCCCGATCCCTCTCGCCCCGTACCCACTGGGCTCCGGATTCGGCTGGTGGTTGCTCCGTGCCGATCTCACCAACCCAGTGCAGCTCGATCACTACTGCGACCATGTGCCCGCGCGGTGCTGATCGAGGTTGCCCGGGAGAGAGTGCCCGGTTGCACCATGGTTTCGCCCTGCGCCGTCGTCGAATCCGTGGATCTCGTCTTCGAGTGTTCTTCGAACTGGACGAGCCGACCACGGTTGCGGTCCGGCGAGCGGAGTGGTGCGAGGGCTGTCACGCCGTGGACGGCTCCCAGCGGGCATTGCGGAACCGCTCGATCTTGTGCCGTCGCCGGGGCGGGACGATCGCCGGCAGCAGGAACCCCAGCATCTGATCGAGGCGGGCCTCGAGGTCGGCGCGTTGCGTCAGCACGTTCGCCACCAACTGCACGCCGGTGAAGGCGCCGACGAAGTAGCGTGCGAGCTCCGCGGGATCGACGCTGTCGAGCACGTCGCCCTCCTCGATTCCCTTCCGGAACACGCCCTCGCAGGCGGCGATCCAGTCCAGATAGGGCTTGGGCGGTCCGTCCACGGCGCTCATCTCGAGGGTGAGGCGGATGCCGGCGCGCACGACGGGATCCTCGACGATCTCGCGGGCCATCTCGTGGGAGAACATGACGAGGTGTTCGAGCGCCGGCGCTTCGGAATCCAGGATGCTGCTCACCGCGTTCATCGAGATGGCGTGCTGATCCGCGATCACGACGGCAGCGAGGTCGTCCTTGGACTTGAAATGGAAGTACAGCGCGCCCTTGGTGACGCCGGACTGGTCGACGATTTCTGCCAGGCTGGCGCGCTCGTAGCCCGCCTCGTCGAATCGCTCGGCGGCCGCCAGAACGATCTGCTGCCGGGTCGCGAGCGCCCTCTCCTGCCTGACCATCACGACGATCCTCTCTCGGTTCGACTACTGACCGGACGCCTACGAAGACGCCGACCGCGACCGAACCGACACGTCAAGAAGCGTGGTGACCACAGCGGTCACGTTGTGGTGCTCGGTGCATCCGGTTTCATCGGCGCCGTCACCCTATGAGCTCGCCTCGTCCGGGCACGAGCCTACGGCCGTGGGGCGGACCATGCCTGATCTACCCCTACCGGGTGTCCGGTACGTCTTGGCGGGCGTCACGGATCGTCAAGATGAACTGTCAGTCGGTTTGTGAATCCGGTTGGTGCTTCGGCGTGGATTTGGTGTGCCCGCGGAACCGGCGGTCGGCGAGGGCGTTGAGGGCGCCCGCCATCTCCTCCGCACGCGCCGTGGTAACGGTCAGCCGCTGGCCGTTCGCCGCGGTGAACACCACTGCCGGGCCGGACCGGGTGGCCACCGCGTAGTTGCCGCGGCCCTTGACCCGCAGTCCCCACCCGCCGAAGTCGCGGAACGGCTGGACCTCGTCCACCTTGGCGCCGATGAGCTCCTCGACGCCGTAGTGCACGGTGTCCATCCCCATGTTGCGCACGTGCAGGCCGGTCTCGTTGACGGTGACCCGGTACCGCAGCAGCGAGAGCGTCAGCAGCCCCACCGCGCCGAACACGGGGAACAGCCACCAGGAGTCGGCCAGCCGGCACAGCCCGACGGTGACCGCGGCGCCGCCGATCACCCAGCAGGCGGCGGCGACGGTACTCAGGCCCAGCTGGTCGACGATCGGCAGCTCCACCGGTCCGCGGGGCAGGCCCGGGTCGGGCGGTGCGTCGGCCGCGGCGCGTTCGCGGTGGTCGCGAAGCAGGGCGGCGCCGAGGGCCCCGACCGCGAGGCCGGCCACCAGGCCCACCGCGAGGGCGGACATCGGCATCCGCGCGTCCGCCGCGTCCGTGAGGTCCAGTTGCGCCCACAGCAGCGCGATCCAGGCTGCGGTCAGCAGGCCGACCACGCCGAGGCCGATCAGCAGCATGGTGCGCCGCATCATCAGCTGGGCGCCGGCCAGCGCCGCGAACGCGCTGCAGCCGCCGCCGACCAGGACCAGCACGATCGCCATCGTGGTGGCGGTGGACCAGGCGGAGCCGAAGCCGTCGGGCGTCTGACCGGACCAGTGGGTGGCGATCGGCGCGGGCAGCCGCGACGACCAGAGCCAGGTCATCAGCAGGCCTGCGGCGGCGGCGAGGACGGGGAGCGCGATCCCGAACAGGGCGCCGGCCGGGTCCACGGCGCGGGGCTGCGACGGGGCGGGCGGCACGGGCCGGGCGGCCGCGGAGTTGCTCATGGCGGCGATTCAACCAGCCGCGTGAGGGAGCTCACCCCAGGCGGTGCGCCGCGGGCGGGTGTTACGAGGGCAGGCAGGCGCCCTTGAGGGCGCACGACCCGCAGGAGTCCATGCCGCAGTCGGCCGCGGCCGCGGCGTCGGCGGGCGTCTCCGCGGCCGGCTCGGGCGCGCTGCCGCAGTTGCAGTCGTTGCCGCAGCCGGACGCCGCGGCCGGCATCGCGGCGGCGGCGCGGGAGCCGAGGGATCCGCCGTAGCCGGCGGTGACCAGGGCCGCGACCATGGCGACGAGGGCCACCGCGATCCCGGTGACGCCGCCGAGGACGAGGGCGCCGACACCGCCCATGACCAGCAGCAACGCCGCGGCGAGCAGTGTGGGCCCGGCGATCCGGTTGGCGAGGGCAAAGGACTCCTCGGTGGCGAGCGTGTCCGAGGTGCGGACCCCGGCCCAGCGGTTGCGCGGCAGCCTGCCGGCGAGTCCGGCGACCGCCACTCCGCCGACGACGACGGCGACTACGAACAGCACGGTTGCAAGGATCAGCACGGCCCCATGGTACGTGGAGGACCGCGGGCGGGGGCCGCTGGGCCGAACCGTTTACCCTGGTGGTCGGAGATCCCTACCTGAAATCGGGGACTCCGCCAGCTCCACGCCCGTATCCCAGGCACCCCCCGAAGCCGAGCGCAGAGAAGACAGCGAATCACGTGAGCAGCCCAGTGCAGCAGTCAGCGGACGACGCGACCCCCCAGCACCGATACACCGCGGAACTCGCGGGCCGGGTCGAGCAGCGGTGGCAGGAGCTGTGGCGCGAGCGCGGCACCTTCAACGCACCGAACCCGGTCGGCGACCTCGCCGGCGACCTCCCGGCGGACAAGCTGTTCGTCCAGGACATGTTCCCGTACCCGTCGGGCGCGGGCCTGCACGTCGGGCACCCGCTCGGCTACATCGCCACCGACGTCTACGCCCGGTTCCACCGGATGCACGGACACAACGTGCTGCACACCCTCGGCTACGACGCCTTCGGCCTGCCCGCCGAGCAGTACGCGGTGCAGACGGGTACCCACCCGCGCACCACCACCGAGGCGAACATCGCGAACATGCAGCGGCAGCTGCGCCGGCTGGGCCTGGGCCACGACGAGCGCCGCTCGCTGGCCACCACGGACGTGGACTTCTACCACTGGACCCAGTGGATCTTCCTGCAGATCCACGGCGCCTGGTACGACACCGACCTGAACAAGGCGCGACCGATCGCCGAGCTCGAGGCTGAGTTCGCCGCGGGCACCCGGGTGCCCGACGGCGACCGTGCGTGGGACCAGCTGACCGTCGCCGAGCGGGGTGCGGTTCTCGACTCGTACCGCCTTGTCTACCAGTCGGATTCGATGGTCAACTGGTGCCCCGGGCTGGGCACCGTGCTGGCCAACGAGGAGGTCACGGCGGACGGCCGCAGCGACCGCGGCAACTTCCCGGTGTTCCGTAAGCACCTGCGGCAGTGGATGATGCGGATCACCGCGTACTCCGACCGCCTCACCGACGACCTCGAGTACCTGGACTGGCCGGACAAGGTCAAGTCCATGCAGCGCAACTGGATCGGCCGTTCGCACGGCGCCCAGGTGCGGTTCGCGGCGGGCGAGCTCGGCATCGAGGTGTTCACCACCCGGCCCGACACCCTGTTCGGCGCGAGCTACGTGACGCTGGCCCCTGAGCACGAGCTGGTGGACCAGCTCGCCGCCGAGTCGTACCCCGAGGGCGTCGACGCCCGCTGGACCGGCGGCGCCGCCACCCCGGCCGAGGCCATCGCGTCCTACCGCTCGGCGATCGCGGCGAAGACGGACCTCGAGCGCCAGGAGAACAAGGAGAAGACCGGCGTCTTCCTGGGCACCTACGCGGTCAATCCCGTGAACGGGCACCGGGTTCCGATCTTCATCGCGGACTACGTGCTCACCGGGTACGGCACCGGCGCGATCATGGCCGTCCCCGGTCACGACCACCGTGACTGGGAGTTCGCCAATGCCTTCGGCCTGGACATCCTCGAGGTGATCTCCGGCGGCGACGTCACCGAGGCCGCGTACACCGGCGACGGACCGCTGGTCAACAGCGACTACCTCGACGGGCTCGAGGTCGCCGACGCCAAGAAGGCCGTCATCGAGCGGCTCGAGGCGGACGGACACGGCCAGGGCACCATCCAGTACAAGCTGCGGGACTGGCTCTTCGCCCGTCAGCGCTACTGGGGCGAGCCGTTCCCGATCGTGTACGACGCCGACGGCATCGCCCATCCGCTGCCGAAGTCCGCTCTGCCGGTTGAGCTCCCGGAGGTCGAGGACTACGCACCGGTGTCCTTCGACCCGGACGACGAGAACTCCGAGCCCTCTCCCCCGCTGGCGAAGGCCGCCGACTGGGTGAACGTCGAGCTCGACCTCGGCGACGGGATGCAGAGCTACCACCGCGACACCAACGTGATGCCGCAGTGGGCCGGCAGCTCCTGGTACCAGCTGCGCTACATCGACCCCACCAACCAGGACGCCTTCTGCGCCCCGGAGAACGAGGCGTACTGGACCGGTCCGCGTCCGGACATCCACGGCCCCAACGACCCCGGCGGCGTCGACCTGTACGTCGGCGGCGTCGAGCACGCGGTGCTGCACCTGCTGTACTCGCGGTTCTGGCACAAGGTGCTCTTCGACCTCGGGTACGTCAGCTCCTCGGAGCCGTACCGCCGGCTGTTCAACCAGGGCTACATCCAGGCGTACGCGTACACCGACGCGCGCGGCGTCTACGTGCCCGCGGACGAGGTGACCGAACAGGACGGCAAGTACTTCTACGAGGGCGCCGAGGTCAACCGCGAGTACGGCAAGATGGGCAAGTCCCTGAAGAACTCCGTTGCGCCGGACGAGATCTGCGACGAGTACGGCGCCGACACGCTGCGCGTCTACGAGATGTCGATGGGCCCGCTGGACACCTCGCGGCCGTGGGCCACCAAGGACGTCGTGGGCGCCCAGCGCTTCCTGCAGCGCGCCTGGCGGACCGTCGTCGACGAGGAGACCGGCGCCGTGCGGGTCACCGAGGACGCGCCGACCGAGGACACGCTGCGTGCGGTGAACCGGGCGATCGACGGCGTCAACGCGGACTACGCGGCACTGCGCGACAACACCGCCGCCGCCAAGCTGATCGAGCTGACCAACCACCTCACCAAGGCGTACCCGGCCGGGGCGCCCCGCGCCGCGGTCGAGCCGCTGGTGTTGATGCTCGCCCCGCTGGCCCCGCACATCGCCGAGGAGCTGTGGAACCGGCTCGGGCACGAGGCGTCGCTGGCGCACGGCCCGTTCCCGGTCGCCGAGGAGAAGTGGCTGGTCGACGACACCGTCGAGTACCCGATCCAGGTCAACGGCAAGGTGCGCAGCCGCATCACCGTCGCCGCGGACGCGGACCCGAAGTCGATCGAGGCGGCCGCGCTGGCCGACGAGAAGATCGTCGCGTTCCTGGAGGGCGCCGAGCCCCGCAAGGTGATCGTGGTGCCCGGCAAGATGGTCAACATCGTCAAGTAGGACGACGTCCCCGTGGCCCCGGCGATCGTGTGATCGCCGGGGCCACGGGCGTTTTCAGCACTCGTTGGGTGCGGCTTCCCCACGCAGCCGGGCGTCGACCCAGTCGAATGCCCCGGGGTTCCCGGTGAGTGCGGCGAGGAGGTGTTCGCCGGGTACCTGCCGGTACACCGCGGGCACGCCGTGGCCGCACTGCTCCTCGTACAGGTTGCGTGAGCCGAGTGCCGGGACCCAGAACTCCTGACCGCCGCTGTAGATGTAGAGCGGCGTGCCGGACTTGCGGTCCGCCATCTTCATCTTCGTGTAGATGTCATGTGCCACAGGTGAATCCAGTGCGCGCCGGATGTTCGCGAGCGCCTCGGCCGGTATCCCGGGGATGCCGGCGAGGGCGAGGGTGTTCGCGCACTGGTCCTTGATGGACGTGATGCCCATCTGCTGTCCGAGACTGTTGATCAGCGGCAGGATCTCGGTGTTCTCCCTCGCGATCCCGAACACCGCCGCGAGGAACAGTCCCCCGGCGAGGTTGCCGTTCATGGTGCGTCCGAGCATCTCGAAGTCAGCCGGTACCCCGCCCATCGCGGCGCCGACGATGTCGCCGGCCAGTTCGGGGGCGTACGTGTCGATCAGCTTGACCGCGCCGTGCGTCGCGATCGCGCCTCCGGAGTAACCCATCATGGCGAGCTTGCTGGCGCCGAACTCGGCGGGGAACACGGCGCGCAGGCCTCGGATGGAGTCGAGGATCGCGTGCCCGGCGACGAAGGGTTCGGCGTACGCCATCCGGGGGCCCTCGTGGTCGGTGATCAGCACCGCGTAGCCGCGTTCCTCGGCCTTCGTGGTGTCGGCCGGGAGAATGTCGAAGAAGTTCTCCGACTGCGTGATCCCGTTCCCGAGGGTGTGTCCCGGGGTGCAGGACCGGCCGAGGCCGTTGATCGGCACGTTGTTGACCAGGATCGGGCGCGGTCCCGGACCGGGCCAGGGCGTGGCGGGCACGACGAGGGTCGCGGTCGCGAACGACGGCGCGCCGGCCGAGTCGGTGCTCTTCACCTTGATCTGGCGCACCTCCCGGACCGGCCCGCGCAGGAGCGCCCGGGCGGCCGGCGTCACGTCGCGGGTCTCGATGACCTGGCCGTTGGTCATGCCGGGCAGGCCGGGCGGGTACTCGTCGAAGAACGGGTCCCCGACCGGTTTGGGCAGCATCTTGGCGTACAGCGTCTCGAGGGGCGGCGGGGGATCGAGATCCGGCCCCGGGATCACCGAGCCGACCACGCCCGGAATCGCGGACCCCAGCGGCGACCCTGCCGCCGAGCCGGTCCCGAGGGAACCGGTGATCATCGTCGTCCCGTTCAAGGGTGAGCCGTCCGAGGCGGTGCCGTCCGTCAACGACCCGGCACCGACCGACCCCTCACCGCCGGCGCTGCCGGTGGACTGGGCGAAGGCCGTGCCGACCGACGCGCCACCCCCGACCCCGACTGTCACCGCTAGAGCGGCGACGCACATTCGAACCCAGAGACCCCCGTACTGGATATGCATGGGCGGCACAGTAGCACCGGAAATTCCTGTCCTGACCGGCATTTCGGCGACACGGCCGGTCGTGTTGCGAGTGGCGGCCGGACGTTCAGGACGAACCGGGCGAACCGGTCGCGGCGTGGCCGGCCCGGGCGGCCTCGGTTCCATGGAATCCGGTCGGCATCGCCGGTACCCTCAGCACTAGAACAGGTTCTAACAAACGAAGGGGTACCGGCATGGCGGCATCACGCGAAGACATTCTGAACACCATCGAGGGCTACGTGAAGTCGGTGGCCGGCGGCACCGTCGACGACGTGCTCGCGCTCTACGCGCCCGGCGCCACCGTCGAGGACCCGGTGGGCACCGAGCTGCGCACCACGGAAGAGTCGCTCCGCGAGTTCTACGGCATCATCGAGCCGCTCGAGCAGACCGGCGAGCTCGGCATCGTCAAGATCGCGGGCAACGAGGCGGCGTTCAACTTCGTGCTCACCACCACGATGGGCGAGAACAGTGTCGAGATCTCCGTCATCGACGTGATGACCTTCGATGACGACGCGAAGATCACCAGCATGAAGGCCTACTGGGGCCCGGAGGACATGGTCGCCAGCTGACCCCGTCGTCGAGTGTGCACCTACCGGCGAATCGCCCGAGCGGCGACGACCCCCAGGTGCACACTCGGCGTCCGGCGGCGGCGCGCTCAGCTGGCGACGGCGAACGTCGCCCAGGCGCGGGCCGCGACCGCGCCGCCGGTACGGGTCGCGGTCAGCGCGACGTCCACCCGCGGCTCACCGTCCGACACGTACTCGGCCACCACCTCGCCGGTGCAGTGCAGCGGCTCCCCCACCGGCACCGGTCCGGTGAACCGGGTCCGGAAGCGTCGCACCCGGTCCGGGCCCAGCCAGTCGGTCGCGTAGTTCGCCAGCTGGCCGGCCGCGATCGCGTCGGCGTCGCCGTGCGGGCCGTGCGTCCACGAGTCCGCCACGAGGCGGCCCTCCGGGTCCCGGAACTCGGTCACCCGCTCGCCGCCCGCTCCCCGCGTCACCGCGGTCAGCCGGTCGCCCGCGCGCGGCGGCGGCCCGAAGAACCGGCAGTCCTGCTCGGCCGGCACCGCGCTGTCCACGGCATCGCCGGCGGCGATCCCCTCGAAGCACAGGTAGACCGGCGGCACCACCGGCCGCTCGTCGTCGCGGTAGGCGCGATGGGTGGCGTGCGTGGCGTCCGCGAACTCGCGGATCCGCCCCCGCTCGATGTCCAGCACGTAGCGCTCGCCTGCGGCTTCGGGCGCGTAAACCTCGCCTGCGGTCGAAACTGACATCGCCGTACCTCCTCGATCACTTCTTCTGTGGCGACCGTAGGTCCGCCGGGCGCCACCCCGGACACGACTTCCCGCTGATCGGGAGGTACGGACGACCGGCGTGCTGGGCGGGGACGAAAGGCTCCCGGTCAGCGGGAAGCACTACTGAACTCACGTGACGTGACTGCGGAGTATGAAACGCATCACAGGCCAGACATGAGCGTGAGAGAAGAGGTAGCGATGTCGCTGCAATCCAAGTCCGACGCCGACCAGGTCCGGGTCATCGAGGCGGCGGCGGCCCCGGCCCGGTTCGCCCGTGGCTGGCACTGCCTCGGTCTGCTGAAGTCCTTCCAGGACGGAAAGCCTCACGAGGTCAAGGCATTCGGGACCTCGCTGGTGGTCTTCGCGTCCGAGTCCGACGGCAAGATCAACGTCCTCGACGGGTTCTGCCGGCACATGGGCGGCAACCTCGCCCAGGGCACCGTCAAGGGCGACTCGATCGCCTGCCCGTTCCACGACTGGCGCTGGGCCGGCAACGGCAAGTGCAGCGGCATCCCGTACGCGCGCCGGGTGCCGCCGCTGGCGAAGAC
>NZ_JBFUJP010000020.1:0-71764 GCF_056401315.1 Rhodococcus sp. P4_F5
GACACTTCACCTCCCGCCCGCCCAGCGCGCGCCGCCCGCCCCGCCAAGACCCGTGCCGAGGGCCAGTGGGCCCTCGGCTACCGCGAGCCCCTGAACGCCAACGAGCAGGCCAAGAAGGACGACAACCCGCTCAACGTCCGCGCCCGCATCGAGAACATCTACTCGAAGCAGGGCTTCGACAGCATCGACAAGTCCGACCTGCGCGGCCGGATGCGCTGGTGGGGCCTCTACACCCAGCGCGAGCAGGGCTACGACGGCACCTTCACCGGCGACGAGAACATCGACCTGCTCGAGGCCCGGTACTTCATGATGCGGGTGCGCTGCGACGCCGGCGCCCTGAACGTCGAGCAGCTGCGCACCCTCGGCGGCATCTCCACCGAGTTCGGTCGCGACACCGCCGACCTCTCCGACCGCGAGAACGTCCAGTACCACTGGATCGAGATCGAGAACGTCCCGGAGATCTGGAAGCGCCTCGAGTCCGTCGGCCTGCACACCACCGAGGCCTGCGGCGACTGCCCGCGCGTGGTGCTCGGCTCCCCGCTGGCCGGCGAGTCCCTCGACGAGGTCCTCGACGCGACCCCGGCGATCGACGAGATCGTGCGCCGCTACATCGGCAAGCCCGAGTACTCGAACCTGCCGCGCAAGTTCAAGACCGCCATCTCCGGCCAGCAGGACGTGGTGCACGAGATCAACGACGTCGCCTTCGTCGGCGTCAACCACCCCGAGCACGGCCCCGGCCTGGACCTGTGGGTCGGCGGCGGGCTGTCCACCAACCCGATGCTCGCGCAGCGCGTCGGCGCCTGGGTGCCACTCGACGAGGTGCCGGACGTGTGGGAGGCCGTGGTCTCGATCTTCCGCGACTACGGCTACCGCCGGCTGCGTTCCAAGGCGCGGCTGAAGTTCCTGATCAAGGACTGGGGCATCGAGAAGTTCCGCGAGGTGCTCGAGACCGAGTACCTGAAGCGGAAGCTGATCGACGGTCCGGCACCGGCGAAGCCGGAGCGGCCGATCGACCACATCGGCGTGCAGAAGCTGCGCAACGGGCTCAACGCGATCGGCTTCTCCCCGATCGCGGGCCGGGTGTCGGGCACCGTCCTGACCAAGGTGGCCGAGGCCGTGGCCGCCGTCGGTTCCGACCGCGTCCGCTTCACCCCGTACCAGAAGCTGATCGTGCTCGACGTGCCGGACGACAAGGTCGAATGGCTGATCGAGGAGCTCAAGCCCCTCGGCCTGCACGGGCGTCCGTCGCACTGGCGTCGAAACCTGTTGGCGTGCAGCGGCATCGAGTTCTGCAAGCTGTCGTTCACCGAGACCCGCAAGCGCTCCCAGGTGCTCGCACCGGAACTCGAGGAGCGCCTGGCGGACGTCAACGCCAACCTGGACGTGCCGATCACGGTGAACATCAACGGCTGCCCCAACTCCTGCGGCCGGTCCCAGATCGCCGACATCGGCTTCAAGGGCATGCTCGTCGACGACGGCGCGGGCAACCAGATCGAGGGCTTCCAGGTGCACCTGGGCGGCAGCCTCGGCCTCGACGCCGGCTTCGGCCGCAAGCTGCGCCAGCACAAGGTGACCAGCGAGGAGCTGGGCGACTACATCGAGCGCGTGGTGCGTCAGTTCGTCAAGCACCGCAACGAGGGCGAGCGCTTCGCCGAGTGGACCGTCCGAGCAGACGAGGAGGACCTGCGATGAGCATCGACCTTTCCAGCGCAACCGAGGACGACCTGAGGGAGCTCGCCTCGCAGGGGGCGGCGAGCCTCGACGGGGCGTCCGCGCTCGAGCTGCTGCAGTGGACCGAGGACACCTTCGGCAACGACTTCATCGTCGCGTCGAACATGCAGGACGGCGTGCTGGTGCACCTGGCGACCCAGGTGCACCCCGGCGTGGACGTGCTCTTCCTCGACACCGGCTACCACTTCGCGGAGACCATCGGCACCCGGGACGCCGTCGAGGCGGTGTACGGACCGCGGATCGTCAACGCCGCGGCCGAGGCCAGCGTCGCCGAGCAGGACGCGGCCGAGGGCAAGGACCTCTTCGCCCGGGACGCCGGCCGCTGTTGCGCGCTGCGCAAGGTGGCGCCGCTCAAGGCCACCCTGCAGAACTACCGCGCCTGGGTCACCGGGATCCGGCGGGTGGAGGCCCCGACACGGGCCAACGCGCCGCTGATCTCGTTCGACGACGCCTTCGGCCTGGTGAAGATCAACCCGATCGCCGCCTGGTCCGACGACGACATGCAGGCCTACATCGACAAGCACTCGATTCTGGTGAATCCGCTTGTCGACGAGGGCTATCCGTCCATCGGGTGCGCACCCTGCACCGCCAAGCCAGCACCCGGCTCCGATCCGCGCAGCGGACGGTGGGCCGGCCAGTCCAAGACAGAATGCGGGTTGCACGCCTCATGACTGCTGAATTGACCGACATCCGACCGCTTCTCGACGGCGCCTCCTTCGACACACTGGACGCGCTCGAGTCCGAGGCCATCCACATCTTCCGGGAGGTGGCCGGCGAGTTCGAACGCCCGGTGATCCTCTTCTCCGGCGGCAAGGACTCCACGGTGCTGCTGCACCTGGCGATCAAGGCCTTCTGGCCCGCGCCGGTGCCGTTCGCGCTGCTGCACGTCGACACCGGGCACAACCTGCAGGAGGTGCTGGACTTCCGCGACCACGTCGTCGCCAAGTACAACCTGCGCCTGCACGTGGCCAAGGTGGAGGACTACCTCGCCGACGGCCGGCTCACCGAGCGGCCGGACGGCATCCGGAACCCGCTGCAGACCGTGCCGCTGCTCGACGCGATCGCCGAGAACCGCTTCGACGCGGTCTTCGGCGGTGCCCGACGCGACGAGGAGCGGGCCCGCGCGAAGGAGCGGATCTTCTCGCTGCGCAACTCCTTCGGGCAGTGGGACCCGAAGAAGCAGCGTCCGGAGCTGTGGAACCTGTACAACGGGCGGCACTCCCCCGGCGAGCAGGTCCGGGTGTTCCCGCTGAGCAACTTCACCGAGCTCGACATCTGGCGGTACATCGCCCGCGACAACGTCGAGCTCGCCAGCATCTACTACGCCCACCAGCGCCCGGTCTACCAGCGCGACGGCATGTGGATGACCCCCGGCGTGTGGGGCGGACCCGCCGAAAACGAAGAGCTGCAGACGCTCTCGGTGCGCTACCGCACCGTCGGCGACGGCTCGACCACCGGCGCGGTGCTGTCCGAGGCAGCCGACAACGAGGCGATCCTCGCCGAGGTCGCCGCGTCCCGACTGACCGAACGCGGCGCCACCCGAGGCGACGACCGAGTTTCCGAGGCGGCCATGGAAGACCGCAAGCGAGAGGGCTACTTCTGATGAGCGACCTGTTGAGGCTCGCTACCGCGGGCAGCGTCGACGACGGCAAGTCCACCCTGGTGGGCCGGCTGTTGTACGACACCAAATCCGTGCTCGCCGACCAGATCGACGCCGTCACCCGGGCCTCGGTGGACCGCGGCCTGGACACCCCGGACCTGTCGCTGCTGGTCGACGGCCTGCGTGCCGAGCGTGAGCAGGGCATCACCATCGACGTGGCGTACCGCTACTTCGCGACGCCCAACCGCACGTTCGTCCTCGCCGACACCCCGGGCCACGTGCAGTACACCCGCAACACGGTCTCCGGCGCGTCCACCGCGCAGCTGGTGATCCTGCTGGTGGACGCGCGCAAGGGCGTCATCTCGCAGACCCGCAAGCACGCGGCGGTGCTCGCCCTGCTGGGCGTGCCGCGACTGGTGCTGGCGGTCAACAAGATCGACCTCGTCGAGGATCCGGCCCAGGTGTTCGCGGACATCTGCGCCGAGTTCACGTCGCTGACCTCGTCGCTGGGCTGGGCGGCCGAGGACGTCGTGGAGATCCCGGTCTCGGCGCTGCACGGCGACAACGTCGCGGTGCGCTCGGAGAACACCCCGTACTACGACGGCCCCACCCTGATCGAGCACCTCGAGTCGATCCCGGTGGACGCCGAACCGCACCGGGTGGGCCTGCGCTTCCCCGTGCAGTACGTGATCCGGCCGCGCACCGCCGAGTTCCCCGACTACCGCGGCTACGCCGGTCAGGTCGCCGCCGGGTCGGTCACACCGGGCGACGACGTCGTGGTGCTGCCCTCGGGCATCCGCACCACGGTGACCCGCATCGACACCGCCGACGGCGAGCTCGACTCCGCGCACGCGGGCCGCAGCGTCACGCTGATCCTCGCCGACGACGTCGACATCTCGCGCGGCGACACCATCGCCTCCCCGCAGGACGCGCCGGAGCCGATCGGCGAGTTCGACGCCACCGTGTGCTGGCTCGCGGAGAAGCCGCTGCGCCCCGGTGCCCGGCTGCTGCTCAAGCACGGCACCCGCACCACGCAGGCGATCGTGGGCTCCATCGTGGAGCGGTTCGACGAGCAGGACCTCACCACCGAGGCGAACCCGGACACGCTCGCGCTCAACGAGATCGGCAAGATCTCGGTGCGCGTCGCGGAGCCGATCGTGGCGGACGACTACCGCCTCAACCGGCACACCGGCAGCTTCCTGCTGATCGACCCCGCGGGCGGCAACACGCTGGCCGCGGGCCTGGTCGGCGACGCCATCGCGGCCATCGAGCTCGGCGAGCGCGTCTAGCGATGTCCTCGACGCCGGCCGTCCCGCTGATCGCTGTCGCCCACGGCAGCCGCGACCCCCGCTCCGCGCGGGCGGTCGCGGCCGCCGTGGCGGCGATCCGCGCCCGGCGACCGGACCTGGACGTGCGGCTGTGTTTCCTGGACCTGTCCGCGCCGTCGGTGGACCAGACGATCGACACGGTGGCGGTGCAGGGGCACTCGGCCGCCGTGGTGGTTCCCCTGCTGCTCGGCCGGGCGTTCCACGCCCGGGTGGACCTGCCGGGCCTGCTCGCCGCCGCCGCGTTGCGGCACCCGGGCCTGGACCTGGTGCAGGCCGAGGTGCTCGGCGACGACGACCGCCTGGTCGAGGCGGTCCGCGACCGGGCGGTGGCCGCGGGGGCCACGCTCGGTGACCCCGAGGTCGGCGTGGTCCTGGCGGCGGTCGGCTCGTCGTCCGAGACGGCCAACGCGCGGACCGCGGCGATCGGCCCCCGGCTGCTGGCCGGCACCGGGTGGTCCGGCGTGGCGACCTGCTTCGCCACCGCCGGACCCGCACTGCCGGAGGCGGTCTCGCGCCTGCGGTCACGGGGCGCCGGCAAGATCGTGATCGCGCCCTGGTTCCTGGCGCCCGGCCTGCTCACCGACCGCATCGACGCGACCGCCGACGTGCACGCCCCGGATGCGTTGCGCGCCGACGTGATCGGTGCGCATCCGCTGCTGGCCGAGGTGGCCCTGGACCGTTACCGCGCCGGCGCCGCGGACCTGTTCACCGCGGTCCGCACCGAACTCTCCGCCTGACCCGCCAGGGGCTCAGAGCAGTTCGGCCCGCAACTGCGCCGCCGACTTCGGCGAGAGCAGCCCGGGCGCCACGTCGTAGACGGTCTGCGCACCGATCTGCCCGGCGGCGTTCATCCGGTGCACCGCGCGCGCGTAGGCGGTGAGGACGCTGGCCGTGAACTCGGGGTTGCTGCCCAGGTTGAGGCTGTACTCGACGACCTGCCGGTTGCCCGCGCCGGTGTCGCCGCTGCGGATCACGAATCCGCCGTGCGGCATCCCCGCATGGTCGCGTGCCAGGACGTCGGCGTCGACGAAGTGCACGGCGGTGTCGTACTCGTCGAAGTAGTCGGGCATCGTCACGATCGACTTGCGCACCACGTCGGCGTCGGCGCCCTCCGCGAGCACCACGAAGCACTCGCGGACGTGCTTCTGCCGGGTGGTCAACGTCGGCCGGGTGCCGCTGCGCACCTCGGCGATGGCGTCCGCGGACGGCAGCGTGTACTGCACGGCGGCCGCGACGCCCGGCACCCGGCGTACCGCGTCGGAATGCCCCTGGCTGACTCCGCGGCCCCAGAACGTGTAGGTCTCGCCCACCGGCAGGATGGCCTCACCGTAGACCCGGTTGATCGAGAACAGGCCCGGGTCCCAGCCGGTGGAGATCAGCGCCGTCCGGCCGGCGGCGCGGGCGGGGGCGTCCACCGCGGCGTGGTACTCGGGAATGCGGGCATGGGTGTCGAAGCTGTCGACCGTGTTGAACCGGGCGGCCAGTTCCGGGCCCTGCTCCGGCAGGTCGGACTTCGAGCCGCCGCACAGGATCAGCACGTCGACCTCGTCCTCGTGCCCGGCCAGCGCGTCCCAGCCGAACACCCGGGTGCCCGGCAGCTGCGGCGTCACCGTCGCCGGGTCACGCCGGGTGAACACCCCCACGAGGGTCATGTCCGGGTTGGCCGCGACCGCGGACTCGACTCCTCGACCGAGATTTCCGTAACCCGCGATGCCGATCCGGATCTGTGCGCTCACTGCTCGTGCCTCCTGACGGCAGACGGCCGTCGTCTGTCCGCCGACCCACGCTACCGAGCGGGTCGACGACCACCCCGCCCACCTCACAGCACCGAGCGGGACCCTGTGAGGTATGGCCGTCGCGGTGAGCACCCGCCCCGCCCGAGCCCCGATTGCCTCTGGCGTACGCCGTCGAACTGGCAGAGACTGGAGTCGAGGCAAAAGGAGACTCCACGATGACCACAGCACCGATCCGACACGGAATCGTGGCAGGCATCGACGGATCGGACAGCGCAATGGACGCCGCACGATGGGCCGCGGGAGCCGCCCAACGGTTCGACGAGCCGCTCCACCTGGCCCATCTGCTGCCCAAGACGCCGAAATCTGCCGACGGCACGTCCACCGAACCCGAGGAGAAGCTGGACGACCAGCTGCTGGCCGAGGGCGACGAACTGCTCGACGCGGCCGAGAAGGCGGTCCGCGAGGCCAACCCCGACGTCGTCGTCGAGCGTAGCGTCAAGCACGGACCACCGGCCCGCGGGCTGGTGGACCTGTCCCGGACCGCGCGGATGCTGGTGCTCGGCCGGGCCGGGACCACCGAGATGCAGTCGGTCTTCCTCGGCTCGGACGTCATCCGCGTGGCGAACAACGCCAAGTGCCCCGTGGCCGTCTGGCGCGGGACCCATGCCCCCGACGACACCGCCTCGCGTCCCGTCGTGGTGGGGGTGGACGGCAGCAAGCTCAGCGACCTGGCGGTGGCCCACGCCTTCGAATTCGCGGCCTTCTTCGAGGTCCCGCTGATCGCCGTGCACTGCTGGCGGGAGGTCGCCGGCTTCGGCGGCTACTCCGAGGCCAGGCGGTTCTCCGATCTCGAGGTCCACGAGCAGCGCAGCGACGCCCGCCTGGCCGAGCGCCTGGCGGGGTGGGGCGAGCGGTACCCCGACGTGAAGGTCACCCGCAGCGTGGAGCGGGTCGGCCCGAACGTCGCGCTGCTCGAGCACACGGAGGAGGCCCAGCTGGTGGTCGTGGGCAGTCACGGACGCAACCCGTTCGTCGCCTCGCTGATCGGCTCGACCAGCCAGAGCCTGATCCACCACGCGTTGTGCCCGGTGCTGGTCTGCCGCGAGGGGTGAGGGCGCCGGTGTGACGTCCGACATGCTTCCTTTACCTCAACCCGAGTTGAGGTCCTAGCGTTGGTGGCGCGAGATCGACACGACAACGGACGCCTCGTCCGCACCGTCTGATCACCCCTCGCCGGCCCCCTCGAAAGGATCCCCATGTCGAACTACGTGCTGCCCGAACTCGACTACGACTACTCGGCGCTCGAGCCCCACATCTCCGGCGAGATCATGGAGTTGCACCACGGCAAGCACCACGCCGCCTACGTCGCCGGCGCCAACACCGCACTCGAGCAGCTCGCCGAGGCCCGCGAGGACGGCACCATCGCCACGAAGGCGCCGCTGCTGAGCAAGAACCTCGCCTTCCACCTCGGGGGCCACACCAACCACTCGATCTTCTGGAAGAACCTCTCGCCGAACGGCGGTGACCGGCCGACCGGCGAACTGGCCGCCGCGATCGACTCCGACTTCGGTTCGTTCGACAAGTTCGTCGCCCACTTCACCGCGGTCGCCAACACCCTGCAGGGCTCCGGCTGGGCGGTGCTGGCGTGGGACGCGATCGGCCGGCGACTGGTCGTCGAGCAGCTCACCGACCAGCAGGGCAACATCAGCATCGGGATCACCCCCGTGCTCATGCTCGACATGTGGGAGCACGCCTTCTACCTGCAGTACCGCAACGTCAAGGCCGACTACGTCAAGGCCTACTGGAACGTCGTGAACTGGGCCGACGTGGCCGAGCGCTTCGCGGCCGCCACCGCCTAGGCACTGCGTGCCTGTGCGCCTTTCCGGTGGCTGGCGCGACCAGAAAGGCGCACGGGCCGCGTAGCCGCCTCAGGACGGGATGTCGGGGATCAACGTGGCGCGGGCGTAGACGGTCTCGCCCTCCTGCAGCTGCAGCGCCTCGCTGTCGCCGCGGGTCACCTGCGCGGCGAACAGGTCGCCGGTGGCCGCGTTGCGCAGCTCCACCCGCACCTCGAACCCGAGGTGCACCACCCGCTCGACCGTGGCGCGGGTGACGCCCGCGGACTCCGCCGTGCCGGCCTTCTGCGCGACCGCCATGCTCGGGTCGCGCCCGACGCGGATGTCGTGCGGCCGGACCAGCTGGCCGTTGAGCTTGGCCACCGGCCCGAGGAACGACATCACGAAGTGGTTCGCCGGCCGGTCGTAGAGGTCCCGCGGGGTCCCGACCTGCTCGATCCGCCCCTTGTTGAGCACCGCGATCCGGTCGGCGACGTCGAGCGCCTCCTCCTGGTCGTGGGTGACCAGCACGGTGGTCACGTGCACCTCGTCGTGCAGGCGCCGCAACCAGGTCCGCAGGTCCTCGCGCACCTTGGCGTCGAGCGCGCCGAACGGCTCGTCGAGCAGCAGCACCTGCGGGTCCACCGCCAGCGCACGGGCCAGCGCCATCCGCTGACGCTGACCACCCGACAGCTGCGCCGGGTAGCGGTGCTGGAACCCGTCGAGACCGACGATCTCGAGCAGGTCGTTGACCTTCTTGGTGATCTCGTTCTTCGGCCGCTTGCGGATCTTCAGGCCGAACGCGACGTTGTCCCGCACCGTCATGTGCTTGAACGCCGCGTAGTGCTGGAAGACGAACCCGATGTCCCGCTTCTGCGGCGGCACCCCGGTCACGTCCTTGCCGGCGATGGTGATGGTGCCGCCGTCCGGGTTCTCCAGGCCGGCGATCGACCGCAGCAGCGTCGACTTCCCCGAGCCCGACGGCCCCAGCAGCGCGGTCAGCGACCCGGCCGGGATCTCCWGGGTCAGGTCGTCCAGCGCGGCGAAGTCGCCGTAGTTCTTTCGCGCCCCGATCACGGAGATCATGCGTTGCTCCTCTTGCGGTCCAGCAGCGTCATCAGCAGCAGCGTCACCAGGGCGATGCCCATCAGCAGTGTCGCCGCGCAGTACGCGCCGTAGGTGTTGTGGTCGTCGATGTAGCGCGAGTGCACCAGCAGCGTCAGGGTCTGGGAGACGCCCGGGAACCCGGACGAGACCATGATCACCGCGCCGAACTCGCCGAGCGCGCGGGCCACGGTGAGCACCACGCCGTAGGTCAGTCCCCACCGGATCGCCGGCAGCGTGATCCGCCAGAACGTCTGCCACTTGGACGCCCCGAGGGTGGCCGCGGCCTGTTCCTGCTCGTCGCCGATCTCGTGCAGCACCGGTTCGACCTCACGCACCACGAACGGCAGCGTGACGAAGATGGTCGCCAGGACCATGCCGGGCAGGCCGAAGATGACCTGGAACCCCCACGAGTCGAGCGCACCGAACCAGCCGTTGACGCCCCACAGCAGGATCAGCGAGACGCCGACCACGATCGGGGACACCGCGAACGGCAGGTCCACCAGCGCCTGCATCAGTCCGCGGCCGGGGAACCGGCCCCGGACCAGCGCCAGCGCCGTGACCACGCCGAACGCCACGTTGATCGGCACCACGATGGCCACGATCAGCAGCGACAGGTTCAGCGCCGAGATGGCCGCCGGGGTGGAGATCGCCTCGATGAACGAGGCGATGCCGCGCTCGAAGGTGCGCCACAGGATCACCATGATCGGCACCAGCAGCAGCATGAACAGGTAGCCGAGCGCGACCACCCGCATGCTCAGCCGGGCCGGGGTCGAGACGTTCACTGGGAATGCTCCTGACGTCGCTGGTTACGGCCGGCCACCACACGCAGCACGAGCAGCGTCAGGAACGAGATCGCCAGCAACGCCACCGAGATCGCGGCGGCGTCGACCGGCCGRTCGATCTCGATKCGCTGCTGGATCAGCTGCGAGGCCATCTGCGTCTCGTGCGGGATGTTGCCGCCGATCAGGACCACCGAGCCGTACTCGCCGATGGCCCGGGCGAACGCCAGCCCCGCGCCGCCGATCATCGCCGGGGCGAGCGTCGGCAGCACCACCTTCCGGAAGATCGTCAGGTTGCTCGCGCCGAGCGACGCCGCGGCCTGCTCGACGTCCCGGTCGAGTTCGATCAGCACCGGCTGCACCGACCGGACGACGAACGGCAGCGTCACGAACGCCAGCGCCACCACCAGGCCGGGCTGGGTCGCGTTGAGCTCGATGTGCACCGGGCTGTTCGGGCCGTACAGCGAGAGCAGCACGATGCTCGCCACGATCGTCGGCAGCGCGAACGGCAGGTCGATCAGCGCGTTGACAATGCGCTTGCCGGGGAACTCGTCGCGCACCAGCACCCACGCGATCAGGGTGCCCATCACCACGTTGATCAGGGCCACCACCACGGACACGCCGATGGTGATCCGCAGCGACGACAGCGCCGCCGGGCTGGTGACCGCCTCCCAGAAGCCGGCCAGTCCGTCCTCGAGCGAGGTCACCGTCAGCGCCGCGAGCGGCAGCAGCACGATGACGCTGAGCCAGAGCATCGCCACGCCGATGCCGAGCGGGCCGACGGTGCCGGTGACCGAGGACCAGCCGCGGCGCCGCCGGGCCTTCGGCGCGGGCGCCGGGCCGGACGCGACGTCGGCGGCCGACGGGGAGCCGATCTGGGACACCGCTCCCCCCGTCGCCGTGTCGGTCGCACTCGTCACGGTCAGGCTACTTGCTGACGCCGTCATAGATCCTCGCGATCGTTCCGGAATCCTTCTTGAACAGGGATTCGTCGATGGTCTTCCAGCCGCCCAGGTCCGCGACCGTCCACAGCTTCGCCGGGGCCGGGAAGTCCGCGGCGAACTCGGCCGCGACCGCGGGGTCGACCGGGCGGAAGCCGGACTCGGCCCAGAGCTTCTGCGCCTCGGGGGTGAACAGGAAGTCCTTGAACGCGGTCGCCTGCTCGGGGTTCTTGCTGTTCTCCAGCACCGCAACCGGGTTCTCGATCTTGAAGGTCGTCGGCGGGGTGACGTGCTCGACGGGGTCGCCGTTGCGCTCGGCGAAGAGTGCCTCGTTCTCGTAGCTCAGCAGCACGTCGCCGCGGCCCTGCAGGAACGTCTCCGTCGCCTCGCGGCCGGACTTCGGCTGCACCTTCACGTGGTCGGTGACCAGTGCGTTGACGTAGTCGAGTCCGGCCTGCGGGTTCGCGCCGCCGTCGCTCTTGGCCGCGTAGGGGGCCAGCAGGTTCCACTTCGCCGACCCGGAGCTGAACGGGTTCGGGGTGATCACCTCGAGGCCCGGCGCCAGCAGGTCGTCCCAGTCCTTGATGCCCTTGGGGTTGCCCTCGCGCACCACGATGGTGACCACCGAGCCGAACGGAATGCCGTGGTATGCATCGGCATTCCAGTCCTCGCTCACCAGGCCGGCATCGACGAGCCGGGTGATGTCCGGCTCGACGGAGAAGTTGACGACGTCGGCCGGCGCCCCGTCCTTGACCTTGCGGGACTGGTCGCCCGACGCCCCGTAGGACGGCTGGACCCGCACGTCCTTGCCCGCCTCCGTCTGCTGGAAGGCGGGGACCACCGCGTCGAAACCGACCTTGGGCACCGCGTACGCGAACAGGTTGATGGTGGTCGCGTCGCCGTCGGCGCCGGACTCACCGCCGATCACGTCGGAGGAACCGCCGCTGCATGCGGTCAGGGCCACCGTCGCGGCGGTGAGGACCGCGGTGAGGAGGAGTCCGGGACGGGTGACACGTGAGCGAATGCTCATGAGGGTTGTGCCTTTCACGACTGCGCCACGAGGGCGAGAGGATTCGTCGATCACAGACCACACGAACGCCACGCCCGGGCGGGCGTGGTGTCGGGGTGACCGAGGAGAAAGAGAGAAAGGTGCCCACTGACGTGGGGCGAACCGGCCGCGGCGTCAGCCGCAGGGCAGGGACGTCAACAACAGTCGATGTCGGCGACCGCAAGCATGCCGACAGCGATCAACGCCAACTCATGGCGGACCTGGTGCACGACAGTTGCAGACACGCGGGTGAATCTATCAGAGCCCGCGGCCCGGCTCGAACCGAGCCGCGGACACGGGGGCTAGCGGGTCAGCAGCCAGCCGACCAGGACCAAGAGGATCAGCGCGATCAGCGCGAGGGTCACTCGTGAACGGGGCATCAGTGCTCACCTCCGACCACGGTCGGGGCCGGCACCGGCGCACGGTCACGACCGAGCAGCGCGAATACCCGGGCGAGCACCAGATCGAATCCGCGGGCGATGCCGAAGGCCGCCGGCAGCACCACGCCCATCACCAGCAACAGCTGCGGGACGTACGGCAGGCCGATGAGCCACAGCTCGGCTCCGTCCCACCAACTGGCGATCTGATTCACGGACCCACCCTATCGTCCGGCTCCCGGGTGGACGCCCGCGCCCGGCGGGCAGATGATGAGCTGATGGGAACCTCCGAGGACGCCGAGCTCCCCGCCAACCTGCCCGCCGTCGTCGACTCGACGCACCGCAGCACCTTCCCGCCGATCGACGACTACGCGTTCCTCTCCGACTGCGAGAGCACCTGCCTGATCTCCCGCAGCGGCGCCGTCGAGTGGATGTGCCTGCCGCGCCCGGACTCCCCCAGCGTGTTCGGGGCCGTCCTGGACCGCAGCGCCGGGCACTTCCGGATCGGGCCCTACGGGCAGAACGTGCCGGCCGCGCGGCGGTACCTGCCGGGCGGCCTGATCGTCGAGACCACCTGGCAGACCGAGACCGGCTGGCTGGTGGTCCGCGACGCCCTGGTGATGGGTCCGTGGCACAACAACACCCACCGCTCCCGCACCCACAAGCGCACCCCGACCGACTGGGACGCCGAACACATACTGCTGCGCACCGTCAAGTGCGTGAGCGGGACGGTCGAGCTGGAGATGAGCTGCGAGCCCGCCTTCGACTACCACCGGTCCACCGCACGCTGGGAGTACACCGGCAAGGTGTACGAGGAGGCCACCGCGACCTGCGAGGCCAGCGCGCTCGGCGAGCAGCCGACGCTGCGGGTGACGACCAACCTCAAGCTCGGGCTCGAGGGCCGCGAGGCCCGGGCCCGCACCCGGATGTTCGAGGGCGACAACGTCTTCGTCGCCCTGACCTGGGCCGACCAGCCGATGCCGACGACCTTCGAGGAGGCCGCGGACAAGATGTGGAAGACCGCCGAGTGCTGGCGGCAGTGGATCAACATCGGCCGCTTCCCCGACCACCCGTGGCGGGGCTACCTGCAGCGCAGCGCCCTGACCCTCAAGGGGCTCACCTACGCGCCCACCGGTGCCCTGCTCGCCGCGTCGACCACGTCCCTGCCGGAAACCCCCGGGGGCGAACGGAACTGGGACTACCGCTACGCGTGGGTCCGGGACTCCACCTTCGCCCTGTGGGGCCTGTACACCCTGGGCCTGGACCGGGAGGCCAACGACTTCTTCGCGTTCATCTCCGACGTCTCGCAGTCCGACGACGGGCATCCGAACCCGTTGCAGGTGATGTACGGCATCGGCGGCGAGCACTCCCTCGAGGAGCAGGAGCTCAGCCACCTGTCCGGCTACGACGGCGCCCGTCCGGTGCGGATCGGCAACGGCGCGTACACCCAGGACCAGCACGACATCTGGGGCACCATGCTGGACTCGGTGTACCTGCACGTCCGCTCCCGCGACCAGGTGCCGGACGCGCTGTGGCCGCTGCTCAAACGCCAGGTCGAGGAGGCGATCAAGCACTGGCGCAAGCCCGACCGCGGCATCTGGGAGGTGCGCGGCGAACCGCAGCACTTCACCACCTCCAAGCTGATGTGCTGGGTGGCCCTCGACCGCGGTGTCAAGCTCGCCACCCTGCACGGGGAGAAGTCGTACGCCCGGCAGTGGTCCGAGATCGCCGAAGAGATCCGGGCCGACATCCTCGAGCACGGCGTGGACGAACGCGGCGTGTTCACCCAGCGATACGGGCACCCGTCGCTGGACGCGTCGCTGCTGCTGGTCCCGCTGCTGCGGTTCCTGCCGGCCGACGACCACCGGGTCCGCGCGACCGTGCTGTCCATCGCCGACGAGCTGACGGAGGGTGGGCTGGTGCTGCGGTACCGGGTCGACACCACCGACGACGGGCTCTCCGGCGACGAGGGCACGTTCACCATCTGCTCGTTCTGGCTGGTGTCCGCGCTGGTCGAGATCGGCGAGCTGCCCCGCGCCAAGCGGCTGTGCGAGCGTCTGCTCGGCTACGCCAGCCCGCTGAAGCTGTACGCGGAGGAGATCGACGCCCGCACCGGCCGGCATCTCGGCAACTTCCCGCAGGCGTTCACGCACCTGGCGCTGATCAACGCCGTCGTGCACGTGATCCGAGCCGAGGAGTCCGCCGCCTCCGGCACCTTCCAGCCCGCGCACTCCCCCACGTAGGCCTCCGCCCTCCCTCCGCCGTTCCCCAATGTCACATTGGGTGCCCCGGGGTCACCCGATGTGACATTGGGGACCGGCATCCGGGGACTAACCGGGCCGACGGCCGCCCGCGCTCAGGCGAACCGGCGCAGCAACCGTTCCGCGTCTGCCGCGATCGCCCGCACCACGTCGCCCGCCGGACGTTCCGACGTCACCAGTCCCGCGACCTCGCCCGCGTACACGACGCCCTGCCGGGGGTCGGCCGGATCGTATGCGGCCGAAAGGGTTTCGTTGTCGGCGCCGCGGCCGTCCCACTTGTCGGTGTAGTCGTTGGTCAGCGCCCGGCCGCCCCAGCGGGCCGGCCACGGCTGATCGCGCGCCTGGTCGAAGACGGACGTGTACACCGTGTCGGCGCTGCCGGCCTCGATCAGCCTCCGCCGCGCGTAGTCCGGGCCGATGGTCTCGGGGCTCGCGAGCATCGCGGTGCCGATCAGCGCACCCTCCGCGCCCGCCGCGACGACGGCGGCCAGGCCGCGTCCGGTGCCGATGCCGCCGGCCGCGAGGACCGGCAGGCGGGTCGCGTCGAGCACCTCCTGCAGCAGCGGCAGCGTCCCGATCCGGCCGGTGTGGCCGCCGGCCTCACCGCCCTGCGCGATCACGAAGTCGACCCCCGCGCGTTCGACGACGCGCAGGTCCTCGACGGTGTTCACCTGCGACACCGCCAGCGCGCCCGCCGCGTGCACCCGCTCGACATAGGGCGCCGGGTCGCCGAACGACAGCGAGACCACCCGGGGCTTCTCCGCGAGCGCCGCCCCGAGCAGCGTGTCGTCGTCGTCGAGCGCCCACGTCATCAGCCCGATACCCAGTGCGCCGCCGCCGATCTCGCGCGCGACCGCGGACTCGGCGGCGATCCACTCCGGCGTCGCGTACCGCGCGGCGCCGAGCAGCCCGAGCCCACCGGCCCGGGTCACCTCGCCGGCGAGCTTGCCGCCGGCCCGGCCGCCCATCGGCGCACCGAGGATCGGCACCCCCAGGCCCAGTTCACGGGTCAGCCAGGTGTCGATCACGGCACGCTCCTCCGGTTCCGGACGGCCGGCGTCGGTCCGCCGGACTACTTCTTGGGCTTCTCGCCGACCGACTCGGACGTCAGCGCCGCCACGAAGGCTTCCTGCGGGACCTCGACGCGGCCGATGGTCTTCATCCGCTTCTTGCCCTCCTTCTGCTTCTCGAGCAGCTTGCGCTTACGGCTGATGTCGCCGCCGTAGCACTTGGCGAGCACGTCCTTGCGGATCGCGCGGATGTTCTCGCGGGAGATGATCTTCGAGCCGATCGCCGCCTGGATCGGGACCTCGAACTGCTGACGCGGGATGAGCTCGCGCAGCTTCGAGGTCATCCGGCCGCCGTACGCGCCCGCGTTGGTGCGGTGCACGATCGAGGAGAACGCGTCGACCGCCTCGCCCTGCAGCAGGATGTCGACCTTGACCAGGTCCGACTGCTGCTCGCCGGACTCCTCGTAGTCGAGGCTGGCGTAGCCCTTGGTCCGCGACTTGAGGGCGTCGAAGAAGTCGAACATGATCTCGCCCATCGGCAGCGTGTAGCGCAGTTCGACGCGCGTCTCCGACAGGTAGTCCATGCCGCCGAGCTCGCCGCGGCGGCTCTGGCACAGCTCCATGATCGCGCCGGTGTACTCGCTCGGCGCGATGACGGTGCACTTGGCCATCGGCTCGTACACCTCGCGCACCTTGCCCTCGGGCCAGTACGACGGGTTGGTCACCTCGTGCTCGGCGCCGTCCTCCATCACCACGCGGTAGACCACGTTGGGTGCGGTGGAGATGAGCTCGAGGCCGAACTCGCGCTCGAGGCGGTCGCGGGTGATCTCCATGTGCAGCAGGCCGAGGAAGCCGCAGCGGAAGCCGAAGCCCAGCGCCACGGACGTTTCCGGCTCGTAGGCCAGCGCGGCGTCGTTGAGGCGCAGCTTGTCCAGGGCGTCGCGCAGCACCGGGTAGTCGGAGCCGTCCATCGGGTACAGGCCGGAGTAGACCATCGGCTTGGGGTCGCGGTAGCCGACCAGCGGCTCGGTCGCGCCGTTGCGGAAGGTGGTGACGGTGTCGCCGACCCGCGACTGGCGGACGTCCTTCACACCGGTGATCAGGTAGCCGACCTCGCCGACGCCCAGGCCGGCGGTGGCCTTGGGTTCGGGCGAGATGATGCCCACCTCGAGCAGCTCGTGGGTGGTGCCGGTCGACATCATCGTGACCTTCTCGCGCGGACGGATCTTGCCGTCCACCACGCGCACGTAGGTGACGACGCCGCGGTACGCGTCGTACACCGAGTCGAAGATCATCGCGCGGGCCGGGCCGTCGGCGTCGCCCACCGGGGCGGGCACCTGACGGATCACCTCGTCGAGCAGTTCCTTGACGCCGACGCCCGTCTTGCCGGACACGCGCAGCACGTCGCCGGGCTCGCAGCCGGTGATGTGCGCGATCTCCTCCGCGTAGCGCTCGGGGTCGGCGGCGGGCAGGTCGATCTTGTTCAGGACCGGGATGATCTTGAGGTCCTTCTCCATCGCGAGATAGAGGTTGGCCAGCGTCTGCGCCTCGATGCCCTGGGCGGCGTCGACCAGCAGCACCGCGCCCTCACAGGCCTCGAGCGCGCGCGAGACCTCGTAGGTGAAGTCGACGTGGCCGGGGGTGTCGATCAGGTGGATGACGTATTCCTCGTCGTCCATCGTCCACGGCAGCCGCACGTTCTGGGCCTTGATGGTGATGCCGCGCTCGCGCTCGATGTCCATCCGGTCCAGGTACTGGGCACGCATCGCCCGCTCCTCGACCACACCGGTGAGCTGTAGCATCCGGTCCGCCAGCGTCGACTTGCCGTGGTCGATGTGCGCGATGATGCAGAAGTTCCGGATCCGGGCGGGATCCGTGAACGTCGTGTCGGCGAAGCTGCTGATGGCGAACCCCTTAACTGGACGGCACCGACCCGCTTTCGGGCCACTGTCTCCCTAGCAGGATATCCGTATCGCGTGGCCGTGAATGCCGCGGTGTGCGTCGGCCGCGCAGGTCCGCCCCGATCGCGCCGGCGCGCGGTCGGGAAGATCGGCATCAGGACTCCCGTTGTGCGGTGATCCTGCCGTCGTTGATCGCCTCGAGCAGCGCGGCGTGGTCGCGGGCGTTCTGGTCGGCGTAGGTCTCGGCGAACTCGGTCAGCGCTCTGTCGAAGTCGTCGTCCGAGCCGAGATACCCGGCGATGGCGAACCGGTCACCGGCGCGTGCATGCGCGAACGCGAGCACGCGGGCGCACAGCCGGCCGTAGAGGGCCATCAGGTCGGCGGACATGGTCTCGATGACCGCCGAGCCCTTGCCGTCGCGCAGTTGACGGACGTAGTAGTCCCGGACCGTCCCGTTTACGTCGGGCCCCTGCTGCCAACCGAGGAGGATGTCGCTGGCGGCCTGTGTCACCCGTTGCCCGGCCACGACGCGTTCGCCCTGGTTCGAATAGGACGGACCCTCCAGGTATCCGGCGAGGACCGACGGCCCCGCCTCCTTGGCCTGCAGGAACAGCGGGTCGCCGCCGGGGCCGACGAGGAGGATGATCCAGGCGCGGGTGCCGACACTGCCCACGCCGACGACCTTCCGTGCGGTCTGGACGTATTCGAAGCGATCGAACAGGACACGTCGCGCGGGTTCGAGGGTGTCGCGATACTCACGTAGTCGCTGGACCAGCTCACGGTTGATCTCCGCGGCTTCGGTGTCGCCGAGGATCTCCTCGAGGGGGGCGATCAGCGGCGGCGCGCTCACGATCCGCGGTTGCCCGTCTTGCATCGTGGTCAGTTTGGACAGCGCCTGCATGCTGTCGCGGCCCCAGGATTTACGGATCGTCTTCTGGACACGCTTGCGCGTCGAGGAGTCCAGGACATCGCGAAGCTCGTCCAGTTGCGCGGTCGCGTCGATGTGGGAGTAGCAGACCGCGAGCTCGCCGCGGGCGGCCTGGTACGTCATCGTCTCGCGGTACTCGGCCGCGCAGGCGCGGGCGATCCGTTTGCGCTGTTTGCCACTGAACCCGTTCTGGCGGCCGGCCACGGCCAGGCTCGCGATGAGTCGTTTGACGTCCCATTCGAACGGTCCGGGATAGGTCTCGTCGAAGTCGTTCACGTCGAAGGCCAGTTCGCGTTCGGGCGTCGCGAAGAGTCCGAAGTTGCTCAGGTGGGCGTCCCCGCAGAGCTGGGTGTACAGACCCGTGGTCGGGGCCTGCGCGAGGTCGTCGGCCATCACCAGCGCAGCGCCTCGGTAGAACGCGAACGGCGAGTCGGCCATCCGCCCGTACCGGATGGGGACGAGGTCCGGGACCCGGCTGGCCGCCTGGGACTCGAGCAGTCCGACCGGGTCACGGTCACTGGTCGGAGCGTGTTCGGCGATGGCGCCGAACGGAATCCGGCGCCGGACCTTTTCGCCGTGTTCGATGCGGGCCGCCCGGGTGGGGTGGCCGACCCCGCCTGCGGGTCGCAGATCGGGGAAGGTGTCCAGTTCTGTCATGGCGTGATCCCTTGAATGGCTGTCGTCAGCGATCGGGGTGGTCGGACGCGGTCGGGTTCCGAGTCCCGATCGCCCAGATGCCCACAGCGTCGAGGGCATTGCGAGGAATCCGCACATGTGGCCTGGTTACAGCCTGCGCGGCCGCGGCGGCGGGCGCCTCCCCCGATGAGGGTGATCCGCCCGACCGCCTGACCGTGCAGTTCTCAGCTCTTGGACACCTCGTCGATCTCCTTGCTGACCTGTTCGGGGTCCGCCTCGAGCTGCTTCTTGGTCACCTTGGCTGCGCGTTCGAGCGCCTGCTCGACGCGCGCTTCGAGATCCGTCGCCGCGATGACGATCAGCCCGCTGTTGCCCTCGTCCAGGAGCTCGCCCACCTCCTTGAGGTCGGAGCGGCTCATCCCGGCCGCGACATGGCCGCCGAGAGCCCCGAGGCCGGCGCCACCCGCACCGCCCAGCAACAGCCCGGCCCCGAGACCGACGGCCGGGAACAGGGCCACCAGCGCGCCCCCGACCAGGCCGATGCCGAGTCCACCCCACGCGCCCTGCCGGGTCGGCTGCTCGTGCTTCTTGACGATCTTGACCTTGCCCTTGTCCGTCCTGGTGATCACGGCCGCGTCGTAGGTGTCGACCAGGCCCGCCTCGACGTAGAAATCGTGCACGGCGTCGTAGTCGGCAAGCGCGGCGTCCTGCGAGTCGTAGACCGCCGCCAGCAGAGCGAATGTATCGAGGGCCATGATTTCCTCCGAATGAATTGGTCGAGGGTGGGCCAGGTGGACGCCGTCGGTGAGTCGCTACCCGGTTGACGGGACGGCGATACCCAGGACACGAACCGCCTGGCCGTCGCACAGGGGCGGCGGCCGGGGACGGATCGGACGTGGCAGTACCTACCGGCAGTCCGGATGCCGAAGCCCAGAGGTCGAGCGCGACGCATTTGACGTCCGGCTTCCAGCCTCGGCAGCCGCGGCGCCGGGCGCATCCCCCAAAACGGGTGAACGCCCGCCAACCACCGGTACGGCGCACCGAGTTGCAGGTTCCGGCTCGACGCACTCGACCTCGTGCAGTGGGAACTGCAGATCCTCGGAACCGAACAGCCTCCGCCCCCGCCTCGTCGAGGCGGGGGCGGAGGCTGTGTCGGGACCCTCAGGAAGAGGTCGTGGCGTACGTGACGAGCGCAATGCCGACGCCGGGGCCGCCGTCGGGCAGCTTCACCAGCGGGCTCCTGGTGAACTTCAGTTCGGTGGGGTCCGACACCCAGATCGGGCTTCCGACGTTCGCATGCCAAGACTCACGCATGTTGACCCGGATCCAACTGGTCAGGACGCCGGGCTCCACCCAGAAGGTGTCCGGTGCGACCGGCCCCGCACCCACGAACTTCGTCGTAGGTGAGCCGAGCGCGTTGATGTCGCCCACCCGCCGATACTCGGTCCTGGGGTTGCTCGACTTCGTACCGGGGTAATCCTTGGTTCCGACCTCCTCGTAGATCGGAACCCCCGCGTTCCAAGCCGCGATCAGTGCCTGGCTCGTCATGCCCTGGGGCGCGGCAATGTCGCCGACACCTGCGCCCGCCGCGAAAGTGGTGACGGGCGCCAGCGGATCCGTCGTTGCGCCCGCCGGTGCCGCCACTCCAATACCGATCGCGACTGCGACCACGCCCCCAGCTATTGCGCGTTTGGCTGAAATGCCCATGTCGATACTCCCCTCCTGGTTGGTGCCCTGTGGTGGGCCAAGGGGGTGCCGAACAATCCGCCCCCGACTGCTTCCCATCCCCAATGTCGGTGATGGATGCGTGGCCGTTACAAGAGGATTGGGAACTTTCGAGGCCCCGAGTCCTGGCGCGCGCCGGCACTCCCTCCCACATCAGTTACCGGACCGGACCGAGTCGCTCCATGCCGGCATTCGAATCTCTGAAGCATTGGCAGAAGCACTGGACGTCTCCAGGACAATCGGATCGGTCCTGCGCTACTCGCCCCGCTTCCTCCACCGCCGCATTCGACATCACCATCAGTCGCAGATCGAACGGCCGATCCTCCACCAGCCAACGGATGGCAATTCGCCCACCCTCAGACAGGGAGAATTACCGCATCCAGCGGCCGACAGAACCGGATCGACGCCCGACGCCCTCGGCCTATCGCAGAACTGGCCACCGATACCACTTGGCGCCGGTCACGAGAATCCCTGCCGTCAAGACGGCGACAACTGCGACGCGTGACGTCTTGAACTTGCCGGCGGCTGTTGTACGTGAAGACATGGCGACCACCCCTCCGATTCGCCCCAGCGTCCGGAACTGCCCCCGGACGGGGCTGGGCGACCAACGATAATTCGAAACGTAGCAATTTTCCAGCAAATAGAACTTCAGTGCTGCGCCGGCGATGGCCGTACGATCGCTTGGACCGCCCACGACGACAAGCTTTCGCCTCACGACCGGTCGCCGGCTATGGCAGAGCAGCCTGCAGAAGGACGGAGAGCCGATGTCACGCCCATTGGTGAACTTCATCGCAATCATCGCCCGCCGCTCCGGTGCGACGAGCTCGAAGCCATGCTGATCTACTCGATGAGCGTCTCGGTGGACGGCTTCATCGCCGAGCGCGAGGGCGCGTTCGGGTGGACGGTCCCCGACGAGGCACAGTTTCGCTTCCGCACCACGCAGACGCGCGAGCTCGGCGGTTGTCTTTGCGGCCGTAGGCTTTACGAGACGATGCTGCCCTGGGAGACGGATCCGTCGCTGCGCGACAACGAGCTCAGGTCGGCGTTCGCCGACTTCTGGTGCTCGATCCCGAAGGTCGTCTTCAGCCGCACGCTCGACAGCGTCCAGGGCAACGCCCGGCTCGCCGGGGCGTCACTGGCCGAGGAGACCGCTGCGGCGCTCGATGCGACCGACAAGGACGTCTCGATCGGCGGCGCCGGCCTGGCCGCGGAGGCTGTCGAGCTCGGCCTCGTCGACGAGCTGCGCATGTTCCGCAATCCGGTCGTCGTCGGTGGCGGGACGCCGTTCCTGCCGCCGGTCACCGAAGAAGTCCCGCTGGATCTGGTCGAGACCCGAACGTTCGGCTCGGGTGTGGTCTACGAGTGCTACCGGGACCGGTGCGGGCCGCCAGGCCGGGAGGTCCGTCGATGAGACAACGTCACTGTCTACGCCGGGTATCGATCGTCGCCGGGGCCGGCATCGCACTGCTCATCGCCGCACAGCCGGCCGCCGCCGCCCCGACCGACACCGTCTTCCCCATTCCCGTCGTAGGAGTCGGGTGGATGAATCCGCCCGGACTCCCCACCGGGGGCAGCATGTACCTGACCGCCAGCACCGACCCGGCGACGCCGGGCGTCACGCGATTCTCCAACGACCGCTACTGCTGCGTCTTCATTCATTGGCGAAACATCTCGACCGGCGCGGCCGGGATCGCGTACCTCGGGTATCCGAGCGTCGAGGCCCCGACCGGGTCCGGAACCGTCTTCGCCGCCGTCACGGTGCCGACCGGCCCGCCCGGGTACCCGGCACTCATGCTTCTGCCCGGCGCCGGCGCCTGGACGGTCCCCTGACCGACGGAGCGTGTTCTCCGCGACGCTTCGTCTGTCGTGGACACCCCAGAGAACCGCGATCATCCGGAAGATAACCCAGCACAACCGATTACGTCGACGTCGAGGACACCAGCATCAATACCCGGGGGAACGTCGGCACGAATCCCCCAGGCTTGACGGTGCGCCCACGTACAACCGAGCCGGCGCCGGACAGCTACCCGAAACGGACTCTCACTCGGCCCGAACCGCTGCCCCCTCTGACGTAAGGATCGAGCTCGTGAGGACGACGAGTCGCTGGGTCGCCCGGGTCATCGCGACGTAGCGGTCGACCGCTCCCTCGATGCCGTCACCGAACTGCTCGGGGTCGACCAGCACGACCAGGTCGAACTCGAGGCCCTTCGCCAGCTCCGGGGTCAGCGACCGGACGCGGGTCGTCGCCGGGAACGTCCTGCTGCCGACCTCACCGGCGCCGATGACGCAGGCGACCCCGTCGGCATTCTCCGCGAGCCAGGTGTCGAGGACCGCGTCCAGGTCCGAGACGGACCCGCGGGCGACGGGGATGCCGCTGCTGCGGATCGAGGTCGGCACGTTGGCGTCCGGGAGGACGCCCCGGATGACCGGCTCGGCCTCGGCCATCACCTCGGCCGGCGTCCGGTAGTTGACGCTGAGGGAGGCCAGGTCCATCCGGTCGAGCCCGATCCGCGCGAGCCGGTCCTGCCACGACTCCGTGAACCCGTGCCGGGCCTGGGCGCGGTCACCGACGATGGTGAAGCTCCGAGAAGGGCAGCGCAGCAGCAGCATCCGCCACTGCGCGTCGGTCAGTTCCTGCGCCTCGTCCACCACGATGTGCGCGAACGGACCGGCGAGCGCATCTTGATTGACGCGAGTCGGGTCGACGGCAGGCAGTGCCGCCTCGTCGACCAGCATCTCCTGCAGGTCCTGCTGCCGCAGCTGCGTCATCAGGCCCTCGCCGTCGGCATAGGTGTCGGACGCGATCAGGTCGTCGATGACCCTGGACCGCTGCTCGCGCTCGGCCGCGACGGCGGCGTTGTACCGACGCTGACGTCGTGACGCCTCGGGATCTCCGAGCCGCTGCCGTGCGGCGTCGAGCAGCGGCAGGTCGGAGACAGTCCACGCCTTCGCATCCGCGCGCTGCAGCTTCCGAACCTCGTCGGGGCTGAGCCAGGGCGCGCACTTGCGCAGGTAGGCGGGCACCGACCACAGGTCGGCGACGAGGTCGGCCGCCTCGATCAGCGTCCATGCGTTGTCGAGGGTGGTGCGCAGTTCGTCGTTGCGCTGCAGCGACTTCCGGAGCTGGGCAACCGGGACGTCACCGTCGTACTTGTCCACCAGGATCGTCAGCAGCAGCTCCCAGATCTGCTCGCGGGCTTCGTTGTGCGGGGTCCCCGGCTCCGGTGCCCCGAACGCCTCGGCCCAGTCGTCGGCGCTGAGCCATATGTCGGACCACTCGGACGCGACCGTCATCCCCTTGGTCGGCGGCTGCTCGTAGAACCTGACGGCCTCCTCGATCGCCTTCACCAGATCCGCCGACGACTTCAGGCGGGCCACCTCCGGGTCGGTCTCGTCCCGGGCTGCGGCACCCTCGGCGACCAGGTCGCGCAGGGTGCACAGCTGCACGCTGTCCTCGCCGAGGCTGGGCAGCACGTCGGCTACGTAGGCGAGGTAGGGCTCGTGCGGACCGACGAACAGCACGCCGTGCCGGAGCCGGGGGTCGGAGTAGAGCAGGTACGCCGCTCGGTGCAGCGCGACGACGGTCTTGCCGGTGCCGGGACCGCCGTCGACGACGAGCGCGCCGCGAGATCCCGCGCGCACGATGGCGTCCTGGTCGGCCGCGATGGTGCCGAGCACGTCCCGCATCCGGGGCGACCGGTTGCTGCCCAGGCTGGCGATGAAGGCGGACTGGTCGTCGAGCGCGGCGTTGCCCTCCAACCCGTCGGGTGTGAACACCTCGTCCCAGTAGTCGCTGACCCGGCCACGGGCCCAGCGATACCTGCGGCGGCTGGCCAGGCCCATCGGGTTGGCGTGGGTCGCCCCGAAGAACGGCTCGGCCGCGGGCGAGCGCCAGTCGACCAGCAGCTGGTTGCCCGCGCTGTCCATGAGGCCGAGTCGTCCGACGTACACGGGCTCGCTGTCCGCGCCGACCATGCGTCCGAGGCACAGGTCCAGGCCGTAGCGACGCAGGGCGCGCAGCTCGGCGCCCAGCCGGTGGACCATCATGTCCCGCTCCATCGCCTCCTGGCCCATTCGGCGGGGCGCCTTTCGCTCCGCGTCGATGCGGTTGGACAGGTCCGCGATGGACCTCTCGAGACTTTCCGCGAGGGCCGCGAAGTGCCGCTCGTCGTCGGCGATCAGAGTCGGGTCGGCCTTGGGGGCGAGGCGGTCGGAAAGGTCGAACGCACTGGTGGTCAGAGGGCTCACAGCATCAGCTCCGAAGTCCGTAGGTTTTGGCCTGGCCAGCGATTCTGCGGCACCACCCGGGCCTTGCCGCAAGCCCCGGGGTCGGCTATAAATTGAAAATGGAAGGGAGTCGGTACCCCTTCATTCGCGTCGGCGACCGACACTCGACGAACTCGCCACGATCACGGATCCGGAACACCTGGCCCACTGCCGGCGGCTACGCGCCCACCACGCCGAGCACCAGGGCATCGTCCACGCCCGACACCTCCGCGCACACCCACCGTTCCGAGCGCATCAGCCCCCGCCGAAACACGCTCCGTACCCGCCTGTTTCGAATGCCGCGGTCGAACAGTACGTCGCCTCCGGGTAGTACGCACCCATGCTCGCCGCCGGGTCGGTGTGCTGGTCCTGCGAGGCCTGCACCGACTGCGGGTAGAACTGCTGGCTCGGCAGCATGTGCCGCATGAACAGCACCTTCCGCGGCACCGCCGTCGAACCCCAGGGCAGGACCGTCACGGTCGGATCCGCCTGGGCTCGCGCCGGGACGTCGGCCGGCGCGGCCACCACGTAGGTGTAGTTCCCCGCATCGTCGACCCGGGTCTGGAAGTCCGCCGCGCAACCAACCACCGGGTACGGCGAGACCTGGTCGTTCTGGCACATCGACCAGTAGCGGACCTGGGTGCCCGGCTCGGCCGGCAGCGCGCCGGCGCGGGTGTCCGGGAAGGTCGGGGCCCGGCCGCGGACCACCACGATCCGGCCGGGCCGATAGGTCAGGCCGGCGCCGAGATACTTGTTGTCGCCGTTGGGGAAGAGCCCGGACGTGCTGGCCGGGTTGACGAAGGTGGCCTCGGGCACGCCGCCCGGGAAGGCGCCGGACGCCGCGCCGGCGATGACGTTGTCGAACGCCGCCGTCAGCGCCTGACCGACCGGACCGTTCTGCACGGTCGCGGGGTCGAACGCCGCCGCGCAGGTGGGCACCGGTGTCCGGACCGCGCCGTTGCCACGGACCAGCGTCACGTCCGGTAGCGGCACGCCCCCGGGCGCCGAGTTCGGGTCGTCGGGGACGTACACCCGGATGATCAGGAACCCGAGCGGCGCGGACTGGCCGTCGGCTGGCAGGCCCCGGATCTGGTTGACCGAGTGGTCGGCGGCGCCGGGCACCACCGTCGCACGCCAACGCCGTGCGGACTCGGGCGCGGCCGCCGCGGCGGGATCGGCAAACGGGTTGCCGCTGCCGGGGTCCGGGGCGATCTGGTTGTCCCGCAGCGTGTCGACGGTCCCGAAGTCGGTGCCGTAGGTGTTCAGGGACATGTACCGCGCGTAGGGGAAGGTGCCACTCAGCTCGATGCGCTCATCGGGGGTCAGTGCGTACGGCAGCACCCAGTACGTCGCGTTGACGTCCGGGAACGCCACGTTGAGCACCTGACTGTCCGACATGAACTGCCAGGCGCAACCGGGCTGGGACGCCGGCTGGGCCCGTTGCGCCGCACCGGCCGGAGCCGCCGAGAGCGACGCGCACAGCACGGCGGCGGCCGCGAACGCGACAAACCTCGAGCGTGGCAACGAGTCTGCTCTGCCCATGGTCCACCGGTCCCGTCTCGTCGGGTGTGGAGCGCAACGCGGTCGTCGAAGATCAGTAAACACCCCGGGCCACGGCCATGTCGGCGCTCTCGTGGCAATACTGTGTCGTCATGAACTCTGCACGGGACTTCGTCGAGCTGCTGACCCTGGAACCTCTCGGTGCGGACGTCTACCGCGGCACCTGCCATTCCGGGTCCCCGATGCGCGCGTTCGGCGGACAGGTGGCCGCGCAGTCGCTGATCGCCGCCGGTCACACGGTCGGCGAGGAACGGGTGGCGCACTCCCTGCACGGCTACTTCATCCGCGGCGGGCGCACGGACCAGCCGATCGACTACCACGTCGACCGCACCCGGGACGGCGGCTCGTTCACCACGCGACGGGTGACCGCCGAACAGGACGGCAAGGCGATCTTCAGCCTCTCCGCGTCCTTCCAGGTCCCCGAGGTCGGCACCGACCACCAGCCGACGATGCCGCAGGTGCCCAGGCCGGAGGAGCTCACCGCCGACAAGCACAAGTGGACGGCCTGGTTCGACGACGAACCCCCGGTGCCGGCGCTGGTGCTCGACATTCGGTTCGTCGGCGACAGCACCCTCGGCCTGCCCGACGTCGGGAACGGCCCGCGGCAACGGTTCTGGGTCCGGGTGCGCGACGACCTGCCCGACGGGAGCCTGCTGCACACGTGCGCACTGACCTACATCTCCGACGTCAACCTGCTGCGCACCGCGAACCTGACCCGGGGCACCAGTTCCACCCCGCGCCAGGTGGCCTCGCTCGACCACGCGGTGTGGCTGCACCGCCCGTTCCGTGCCGACGAGTGGCTGCTGTTCACCCAGGAGAGCCCCAACGCGTCGGGCGGACGCGGCCTGGCCCGGGGCGAGATCTACTCCGAGGACGGACTACTCGTCGCCTCGGTGATGCAGGAGGCCCTCCTGCGAGACACCCCGCCCAGCGCCTAGGACTTCTCCAGGAATTCGATCTTGTCGGTCGCCAGCGCGGCGGTGACCATCGAGGCCAGGCCGGGGTGCGCGGTCAGCTCGGGGTCCGCGGTCACCACCTTCTGCGCGAACTCCCGGGCCGCCTCGATGACGTCCTCGTGGTCGAGCAGCGAGAGCAGCCGCAGCGTCGACAGGGTGCCGGACTGGGCCGCGCCGAGCACATCACCCTCCCGCCGCTGTGCCAGGTCCAGCTGCGCGAGTTCGAAGCCGTCGTTGGTGCCGGCGACCGCGGTGAGCCGCTGGTACGCGGGCGACTGGGGGCTCATCTCCGTGATCAGGATGCACAGGCCCTGGTGCCCGCCGCGGCCGACCCGGCCACGCAACTGGTGCAGCTGACTGACGCCGAACCGGTCCGCGTCCTGGAGCACCATCACCGTCGCGTTCGGCACGTCCACGCCGACCTCCACCACCGTGGTGCACACCAGCACGTCGATCCGGCCGGCCGTGAAGTCCTTCATCACGGCGTCCTTCTCGTCGGACGGCAGCCGGCCGTGCAGCAGCCCCACCTCCAGCGACGAGAGCGCGCCGAAGCGGAGCTCGTCGAACAGCGCGAGCGCCGCGACGGTGTTCTGTTCCTTCGCGTCGGGCCCCTCGTCGTCACCCTCCCCGATCCGCGAGCACACCACGTACGCCTGCCGGCCCTGCGCGACCTCCTCGCGGATCCGTTCCCAGGCCCGGTCCACCCATGCCGGCTTCTCGCTGGCGGAGACCACCCGGCTGACGATCGGCGACCGGCCCCGCGGCAGCTCCCGCAGCGTGGAGGTCTCGAGGTCGCCGAGCACGGTCATCGCGATGGTCCGGGGAATCGGCGTCGCGGTCATCACCAGCAGGTGCGGGCTCAGTCCCTCGCGGGCGCGGCCGCGCAGGGCGTCGCGCTGCTCGACGCCGAAGCGGTGCTGCTCGTCGACCACCACCATGCCGAGGTTGAAGAACTCCACGCCGTCCTGGATGAGGGCGTGCGTCCCGATCACGATGCCGGCGTCACCGGTGACCGCCTCGAGCAAGGCCGTCCGGCGCGCCGCGACGGGCATCGACCCGGTCAGCAGGGTGACCCGGGTGGCATTCCCGGCGGCGTCGAGTTCCCCTGCGGTGCCGAGGTTTCCGAGCATCTGACGAATCGACCGCGCGTGCTGGGCGGCGAGCACCTCGGTGGGTGCAAGCAGCGCGCACTGGTGTCCGCTGTCCACCACCTGCAGCATCGCCCGCAGCGCGACGATGGTCTTGCCCGAGCCCACCTCGCCCTGCAACAGGCGGTTCATCGGGTGTGGACGGGTCAGGTCCGCCGAAATCTCCTCCGCCACGGCCTGCTGGCCGTCGGTGAGGGTGAACGGCAGCATCGCGTCGAACGCCGCGGCGATGCCGTCCGGCTTCGGCGGGCAGGCCGGGGCGACGCGGCCCTCGGCGGTGTGCCGACGTTGCGCCAGCACCAGCTGCAGCGCCGCGGCCTCGTCGAACCGGAGCCGCTCACGGGCCCGGGCCACCTCCTCCTGCGTCTCCGGCAGGTGCACCAGGCGCAGGGCCTCGTCCAGCCCGATCAGGCCGTGCTCGCGCCGGACCGAATCGGGCAGCGGGTCCTCCACGTCGTCGAGTTGGTCCAGCACCTGACGCATGCACCGCATCAGGGTCCAGCTCTCCACGTCACGGGTCGCCGGGTACAGCGGGATGAGGCTGCGTTCGAAGACCGACATGTCCACGCCGGAGCCGTCCTGCGCGCTGCGCGCCATCCCCGCCAGCTCACCCGCCCCGCGGATGCTGCCCGAGACGATGTCCTCCTCGCCCGGCTCCGGCAGGAGCAGGTAGCTCGGGTGGGTCAGCTCGGGCTTGTTGTTGAAGTACTTCACCTTGCCCGAGAACATCGCCCGGGTGCCGGTGCGGACCAGGTGCTTGACCTTCTGCCCGTTGAAGAAGGTGGCGTCGATGCTCTGCTGGTCCGCGGCGTCCTTCTGGTCGGGGACCAGGGTCGCCTTGAGCAGGAAGCCGCGCCCGGACCGCATTGCCCGCAGGTCCGTCTTGCTCACCCGCGCGACGACGGTGAGGTGCGCGCCCTCTTCCGGGCGCTGGTCCACCAGCCCCGTGCCCCGGGTCGCGTAGCGGTGCGGGTAGTGCCGCAGCAGGTCCTGCACGGTGCTGATGTCGAAGACCTCGGCGAGTGCGTCCGCCGTCTTCTGTCCGAGCAGGTGGTCGAGTCGATCCGTCAGTGTTGCCAATGTTCCTTCTCGTCCCTACTCGACGCCGAGTTGCAGCAGGTCGCCGTCCTGGCCACCGGGGTAGACCAAGACCTCCACCCCCGGATGGTGCCGGTCGACGTGGTCGATGAGCATGTCCGCGAGTCCGTCCGGCGCGGCGGCGCCGAGCAACAAGGTGAGCATCTCGCCGCCCACCCCGAGCACCTGGTCCAGCAGTCGCCGGCCGGCCTCCGACGCATCGGGCGCGATCACCACCACCTCGTGACCGATCAGGCCCAGACCGTCGCCGGGTTCACAGGTGCCGACCAGGGTCAGGGCCCGTTCCGGGGCAATCCGCAGCGACCCCCACCGGGTGCTGGCCGCGGCCTCCGACATGGTGAACGCGTCGTCCGCCGCGACCCGCGACGGGTCGTGCACGGCCAGCGCCGCCAGCCCCTGCACCGTCGACGAACTCGGCAGCATCAGTACCGAATGGTTCTCGTTGCGAGCCGCCACGCTGACGGCCACCAGTTCCTGTGCGGACATGGCACCGTTCGGCAGCACCAGGACCTCGCCGTGCCCGACGTCGCGGATTGCCGCGAGCAACTGCCCGGGGGTCACCGACTGCTCGTACCGCAGCACCTCGGCGCCCTCCTCCTCGAACAGGTCCGCCGCACCCGCACCCGCGACCACCGCCAGGATGCCGCGAGTGGTGGCCGGCGCCGGGCCGTGGCGGCGACGCTGGTCGAGGACGAAGCACGAGATCCGGACCTGATGGGGGCGGCCGGCGGCGAGACCCGCCTCCACGGCCGCACCGGGGTCTGCGCAGTGCACGTGCACGGAGTACGCACCGGCCCCGTCACCGACGATGATCACCGAGTCGCCGAGCGCGTCGAGGTCGGACCGCAACGCGCCGACCCGCACGTCGTCGCTGTCGGCGAGCAGATACATCACCTCGTAGTCCTGGTCGTCCGCCTGATCCACGCACTCCGGCGTCGGGACCTCGACCTCGACGACCGGCGCCCGGGGCACCGCCACGCCGAGGTCGGCCCGTTCCGGGGTCTCGCCCGTCACCACGCCGACCAGCGCGTCGAGGATCACCACCAGGCCCAGGCCGCCCGCGTCGACGACGCCGGCCAGTCCGAGGGCGGCGAGCTGGGACGGGGTTCGGGCGAGCGCGTCGGCGGCTGCGTCCGCCGCGGCGCGGACCACGTCGGACAGCGGGGTGTCGTGCGGGCAGGCGCTGGCGGCGGCGGCCCCGTGCCGCAGCACCGTCACGATGGTGCCCTCGACGGGCACGCTGATCGCCTCGGCGGYGAGAACCGAGGCCTCGTTCAGTGCGGACCGGGCGGTGGCGGCGTCGAGGCGCCCGCAGTCGGCGGCCTCCGCGATGCCACGCAGGACCTGGGAGAGGATCACGCCGGAGTTGCCGCGGGCTCCCGCCACTGCCCCGCGGGCCAGGGCGGCCGCGACCTCGCTCACCGACGCGTCCGCCGCCGTCAACGCCTCGGCGGCCGCCGCGCGCATCGTGACGAGGAGGTTGGTGCCGGTGTCGGAGTCCGGGACCGGGAAGACGTTGAGCCGGTTGATCTCGTCGCAACGGCTCTCGAGGCCGTCCACACAGGCCCGCGCCCAGCGCCCCAGGGCCGTACCGTCCACGCTGTCCAGGGCCTTGAACACGTCGCTTCGTTTCCTCCGCCCGAGTGGGTATTGTCGACCTCGCAAGACTAGCGGTCGGGTCGGACAGTGCGCCCCGAGCGATGCGCAGGCGAGGCCGGTTTGGTCAATCGAGGCAAATACGGCTAGTCTTTCGGGGTTGCCTCGCAAGGGTCGCTTCAGTGTCTCCTGTTCGTAGGCAGGCTCAATCGCTCCACCTGCAAGACAATTTCAGTTTCCATTCACTTAAATCAAGGAGTTCGCGACTATGGCTGCCGTCTGCGACGTATGCGCCAAGGGGCCCGGCTTCGGTAAGTCGGTCTCGCACTCGCACCGGCGTACCAACCGTCGCTGGAACCCGAACATTCAGACTGTCCGGGCCCAGGTTGGAACCGGTAACCGTCAGAGGCTCAACGTGTGCACCTCTTGCCTCAAGGCAGGCAAGGTTGTCCGCGGCTGATACCTCTCAGCGCATCGACTGTGCCCCGGCACCCTTTGGGTGTCGGGGCACAGTCATGTCCGGGGCACGCACATCGGGAGCACGGTAGTCCTACCAGTCGGTCCGCGGTGCAGGATGCGCTCCGGACGACAGATATGGTCGTCGAGTGACTTTCTTCGATGACCTCAGCCAGGTGCGCCTCGAAGGCGACGTTCTCCGCATTGCCATCGCCACCGACGCCAACGGCACCTCTCTCGACTTCGACGGCGTCGCCCAGGGCACCCACGCGCTCCGCGCACTGAGCGCCGGCACCATCGCCGCCCGCAGCGTGTTGCTGGTCGGCGAGGGCGCCAACTTCTGCGCCGGCGGCAACGTCCGCGCATTCGCGAACGCCGAGGACCGCGGCGCATTCGTCGGCGGCCTCGCCAGGACGCTGCACGACTTCGTCCGAGAGCTCGACGCCACCGAGGTCCCCGTGGTTGCCGCCGTGCACGGCTGGGCAACCGGCGCCGGGATGAGCCTGGTGTGCGCCGCGGACATCGCCATCGGCGGTCCCGCCACCAAGCTGCGCCCCGCCTACCCCTCGATCGGCTACACGCCGGACGGCGGCATGTCCTGGTCGCTGCCGCGGATCGTCGGCATCGCCAAGGCCCGTGAGCTGCTGCTGACCGACGCCGTGATCAGCGGCGAGGAGGCCGCCCGGCTCGGCATGCTCAGCCGCCTGGTCGGCGACGACGAGGTCAAGGACGAGGCGCTGCGGGTGGCGCGCACCCTGGCCGCGGGGCCGACGAGTTCCTACGTCGGCATCAAGAAGCTCCTCGCCCGGTCCGGGCAGGCCACCCTCTCCGAGCAGCTCGACGCGGAGACGGCATCGATCGCGGTGGCCGCGGAGTCCCCCGCGGGCCGCGAGGGTGTCAACGCGTTCGTGGAGAAGCGCCGCGCGGACTTCGCGGGCCTCTAGGGCAGCCGCCAGTCGACCGGCTTCTCCCCGAGTCCGTCGAGAAGCTGGTTGACCCGGCTGAACGGGCGCGACCCGAAGAACCCGCGGCGGGCGGAGAGCGGCGACGGGTGGGCGGACTCGATCACCGGGGCACCGCCGAGCATCGGCTTGAGCGTTCCCGCGTCGCGGCCCCAGAGGATCGCCACCACCGGGCGCGGCGTCCCGTCCGGGCCGCGGCGCTCGACGAGCGCCCGGATCGCCTGTTCGGTGACCTGCTCCCAGCCCTTGCGCCGGTGCGAGGCGGCCTCCCCCGGCTGCACGGTGAGCACCCGGTTCAGCAGCAGCACGCCGCGGGCGGCCCACGGGGTGAGGTCACCCGACGTGGGCGTCGGAAAGCCCAGGTCCTCGGTGTACTCGGTGAAGATGTTGACGAGGCTGCGCGGCACCGGCCGCACATCCGGCGCCACCGAGAAGCTCAGTCCCACTGCATGTCCCGGGGTCGGATACGGATCCTGCCCGACGATCAGGACGCGCACGTCGTCGAAGGGCTGCGCGAACGCGCGGAGCACCAGCTCGTCCGCGGGCAGGTAGCCGCGGCCCTGCTCGGTCTCCTCGCGGAGGAACTCCCGCATCGCGGCAACCCGGTCCGCCACCGGGTCCAGCGCCCGCGCCCAACCCGGTTCCACGAGTTCGTCCAGGCACGCCCCGGCCATCAGTCAAGCCTGCGCAGCGACTCGCGGTAGTACGCGGAGTTCGCCGCGTACATCTTCACGTTCAGCTCCACGTGCCCGAGCGGCACCTCGTAGCCCTCGCGGATCTTCGCGGGCACGCCCAGCGCCATCCGCCGTGCCGGCACCTCGAAATTGAACGGCACCACCGCGCCCGCGCCGACGATCGCCCCGTCCCCGATCCGCGAACCGTTGAGCACCACCGAGCCCGACGCGATCAGGCAGTCGTCTCCGATCACCGCCCCCTCGATGTGCGCGTTGTGGCCGACCACGCAGCCCGCACCGATCACGGTCGCGTCCACCATGGTGCAGTGGATGACGGTGCCGTCCTGGATGTTGGTGTTCGCGCCGATGCTGATCGTCCCGTAGTCCCCGCGCAGGACCGCCTGGGGCCAGACCGAGGCCCCGGCCGCGAGGGTCACCGCGCCGATGACGACGGCGTCGGGATGGACGTAGGCGTCGGGATGGATGTCGGGCACGCGGTCGCCGAGGGCGTAGACGGTCATGGGTGCATGTTAGCCACGTGCGGTGGCGGCCAGGTCCCGGCGTCGGCGGCGTCCGATATTCTGCGCCGGGTTGCCGTACGGATCACAAAGGGGATTGAACGTGAAAATTGTCTTCCTGCACGGCATCGGCGACGGGGACCCGGCCGCCGGGTGGCTCGAGGGGCTCAACCGGGGCCTCGTCCGTGATCGGTTCGAGCCGATCGATCAGGCGGACACCTGCGCGCCCCGCTACGCATCCTTCCTCTCTACCGACGGGATCTCGGCGAAGCTCCCGGCCACCACCTACAAGGCGGGCGACGAAACAACCGGCCGGCGCGAGTTCGAGCGTCGACAGGCCCGAGTCCGCCGGGTACTCGGACTCGATCCGGTGTCCTCGACAGTCGGCTTCCACCGCGTGCCCGAGCAGGTCCTCGACCCCACCCGAGAGGCCGCTCTCCGGTTCGTCAACCGCTTCGACCTGCCTCAGGTCAGGCGTTACGTCGGCAGCGAGGCGGTGCGAGGCGCCGTGCTACGACGAATCCTCGACCAGATCCCGGCCACCGGCGAGATCATGCTGATCGGCCACAGTCTCGGCAGTGTCATCGCCATCGACCTCCTCGATCACCTCCCGGCGGAAGTGCACGTCCGTCGATTCATCACCATCGGCAGCCCTGCGAATGCGAAGGTCTTGCACGAGGGCAGCGAACGCCTGCTCAAGAAGTTCCCGTACCGGCGTGTCGACGACTGGACGAACTTCCTCAACATCGGCGACCACGTCACCGGCGGACGCGGCCTCGGTGCCACCTTCACTGCCGCGCAGGATTTCAGGATCGACGTCGGCCTCCTGGAACACTCTGCGGCCGCCTACCTCCAGCACGAGTCCGCCACCCGACTGATCGCCGATCTGCTGTATCCGACAAAGGTTGTCGCACTGCGTAGTTCCGAGGTGACGGTCCGGCTCACCGACTCCGAGGCGTCCGCACTTCTGGTCCTGCACTACGCCCAGTTGGTGGCCCGGTGCATCAAGGACAAGGACCGCGCGACCCGTTACCGATCCGCGCTCGACATGACCCGCGACAATGTTGCGGCCCGACTCGCCGAGCAGGCCGCGGCAGAAGGCCGTCCCCCGGCACCCGAGCTCACGGCGCTTCAGGGCGGCGAGATGCCCGCCCTGCCGCAACGCTGGGAACTCCCCCGAGCGGTCAACGCCCTCGTCGCGCTCGCCGTCACCAATGTCGTCGAACCGTTCGAGATCGACGTGGCCAGGGCGCCGCTCGACGCGCTGCCCGAGATCGCCGAGGCTCTCGGGTTTCGGCGGGATGCCGGGGAGAAGATCGGCCGGGCCATCACCGAGGTACAGCAGTCGGTCGACCGCCGAGGCGGAGTTCCGTGGGGGCGCGTCCTCACTGTGGCGGCGGGTGTGGCGCTCGTCGCGGCGGGTCCGGTCGGCCTTGCCGTCGCCGCACCCGCCTCGGTGTTCGGGGCAGCGGCGATCACGGGCGGCCTGGCAGCCTTCGGACCCGGCGGAATGGTCGGCGGACTCGCACTGCTCGGCGGTCTCGCCTCGACCGGAGCCGCCGTCGCCGCCACCGGGGTGGCCGGCGGCTCGGATGCCGACCACGTCATTCCGGACGCGGTCACCCTCGTCCTGCGGGTCGCGACCGAGTATGCACGCAAGCTGCTCGACCTCGAGTACGACGAACAACTCTGGTACCTGCTCGCGAATGCAGAGATCCAGCTGTCCGGGCAGATCAATCACCTCTCGGCATTCAGCGATCCCAAGTCGGCCAAGATCACCCAGCTCACCGCGGCCCGCACCACAGTCACGCGACTGATGGCATTCCTGATCGAGAAGGGTCTCGCACCACGGGCACTCGACTGTGCCGAATCGACGGCTCCCGATGACAGCGAGCGGCTGCCGGCCGGGGTCTAGGAGAAGCTCTGCCACCCGCCGGCGCCGGCCCAGGTGCGGCCGTCCACGTGAACCCCGTCACCCGCGCGCACCACGCCGATCCGTCGCCAGCCTTCCGGCAGCGCGGCACCGGCGGGGAAGGTCGCGGCCAGCGCGTGATCCTCGCCACCGGTGAACACCCACTCCCGCGCGTCGGCGCCGAGTGCCGTGGCGGCGGCCCGCAGCTGCGCATCCGGCTCGAGCAGGGTCGCGTCGAGGTCGACGCCGACACCCGAGGCCACACTCAGGTGCCCGAGGTCCGCCACCAACCCGTCGGAGATGTCCGTCATCGCGGTCGCGCCGGCCCGCGCGGCCGCCGGCCCACATCGGTAGGGTGGCGTCGGGACCTGATGCGCACCAACGAGTTCCGGAAAGCCTGCCGAGCCGGCGAGTAGCGCGGCCAGCCCTGCGGCGGACCAGCCGAGCCGGCCCGCGACCGCCACCTGGTCACCGGCCCGCGCGCCCGACCGCAGCACCGGGTCGTGGCCGCCGAGGTCACCGAGCACGGTGATCGAGATCACCACCTGTTCCGACTGCACCATGTCGCCGCCGATCACGCCTGCCCCGAATTCGGCCACCTCGGACCAGATCCCGTCGGTCAGCGCGTCCGTCACCGACACCGGGGTGTCGGCGGGACAGCCGAGCGCCACCAGGAACGAGGTGGGCCAGGCACCCATCGAGACGATGTCGGCACCGTTCTGCGCCACCGCCTTGCGCCCGACCTGCTCCGGGCTCGACCAGTCCAGCCGAAAGTGTCTGCCCTGCACCAACATGTCGGTCGACGCCACCACCCGGCCGTCCGCGGCGCGGACCACCGCGGCGTCGTCTCCCGGCCCCAGCAACGTGGACGCGGGCTGCACGCGACCGGCCACCGCACGGTCGATCACCGCGAACTCACCGACGTCGGCGACCGTACGACCGGCGTCCGGATCCGTCGAGTTGATGGCGCACCTCCGAGAAATCACACTGCGGTACCTTGGGAAGGCAGCCGGGACTGCCCCGGCCACGCACGACGCGAACCAGAGCCAAGGCGACTCTACCGAGGTCACCGCGGCACTGCGCCGGGAAGGGCTCCATCACCGAGGTGGACGCACCCGCGCGTCGACCAGCCGGATGACTGAGAGCACAGGACGATGACCGAACCCACCCAGCCCCCAGACTCCACCGACACTGCCGCCGACACCGAGGACTCGCCCACCCGCCGCAACCCGGCACTGATCGCCGCCGCGGTGGCCCTGCCGGTGGCGCTGGTCGTGGGCATCGTGGTCGCCGCGGTGATGGCCGGCAAGAACCCGGTCCTCGAACCCGTCGCGCTGGGCACCGTCCCGGCCGCGGCCGCCGGTTCCCCCGAGTGCGCGAGCCTGATCGGCTCACTGCCCGAGCAGCTCGGCGACTTCGACCGCGCAGAACTCGTCGACCCGGCGCCCGAGGGCGCCGCGGCCTGGCAGAACGTCGACGCCCAGGAGATCGTGCTGCGCTGCGGTGTCGACCGGCCGGGCGAGTTCAACGCGGCGAGCGCGCTGCAGGTGATCGACGGGGTGCAGTGGTTCGAGATCCCCGGCGGCGAGGGTCTCGACGCCAGTACCTGGTTCGCCRTCGACCGCGGCGTCTACGTGGCGCTGACCGTCCCGTACGGCCTGGGGCCGAGCCCCCTGCAGGACGCGTCCGGCGCCGTGGCGGCCGCACTCGAGGCCAAGCCGATCGACCCGGCGGCCGTGCCGGTGCCCGTCCCCAACCCCTAGCCCTCCCCGACCGAAGTCCCTCACCAACCGACTCCGCCCGAGCGAACGAGACGTTCGACTCGGGCGGAGTGCTGTGGCCGGGACTCAGCGCAGGCCGGTCCCCCGAGCCAACGCGGTCTCGACCAGGGTGCTCACCAGCGTCGCGTTGTCGATGCCGGCGRCCTCCCACATCCGCGGGTACATCGAGATCGAGGTGAAGCCGGGCATCGTGTTGATCTCGTTGATCACCGGACCGTTCTCGGTGACGAAGAAGTCGACCCGGGACAGGCCCTGGCAGTCCAGCGCGGCGAACGCGCGGACCGCGAGCGCCCGGATCTCCTCGCTGACGTCATCGTCCAGCTTGGCGGGCACGTCGAACTCACAGATGTCGTCGAGGTACTTGGTGTCGAAGTCGTAGAAGGAATCCTCATCGGCGCTCACCTCCGGCATCCGGATCTCCGCGACGACGCTGGAACGCACTGTGCCGTCAGGGAACTCGAGCACTCCGCACTCCACCTCCCGGCCCACGATCGCGGCCTCGACGATGACCTTCGGGTCGTGGCTGCGGGCCTCTGCGATCGCCTCGTCCAGCTTGTCCCAGCTCGACACCCGAGAGATGCCGATCGACGATCCACCGCGTGCGGGCTTGACGAACACCGGCAGGCCGAGGTCCGCGCGGTCCGCCGCGGAGAGGGTGGCGGTGCCCGGGCGCAGCACCACCTGGCGGCCGACGGGCAGACCCTCGGCGGCGAGCAGCTTCTTGGTGAACTCCTTGTCCATGCCGGCCGCGCTGGCCAGCACCCCGGGTCCGACGTACGGCACCCCGGCAAGCTCGAGCAGGCCCTGGACGGTGCCGTCCTCGCCGTACGCACCGTGCAGTACCGGGAACACCACGTCCACCGAGGTGAGAACCTTGCCTGCCTCCGTCGCCGCGAGGGAGACCACCGCGCCCGCCCGGGTCGGGTCCGCGGTCAGCGCGAGCGCGGTGCCCCCGGCGTCGACGGTCGGCATCGTGCGCCCGTCGATCGACAGCGCGGAGGCGTCGGCCGGGCCGAGCACCCAGGCGCCCTCCCCGGTGATGCCGATCGGGATCGCCTCGTAACGCTCGGGATCGAGGTTGCGCAGCACACTACCAGCGGATACACAGGAAACAGAGTGCTCACTGCTGCGACCACCGAAGACCACAGCCACCCTCGTACGCGGATTACTCACCCACAAACAGTACCGGCTCACCCGCCCACGAGCCCGCTCGGCACCGGGGTCGACCGGCGCTCATTCCGGCTTGACGCGCCTGCCCAACAGCAGGCCGACGGCCTCCCGCACCGACATGCCCTCGTGGCACACCCGGTGCACGGCGTCGGTCAGCGGCATCTCCACCCCGTGGCGCAGGGCCAGCGCCCGGACCGACGTGCAGGACTTCACGCCCTCGGCGACCTGCCCGTTCGTGGCGGCCTGCGCACTCGCCATGTCGCCGCCCGCACCGAGGTGCGCGCCGAAGGTGCGGTTCCGCGAGAGCGGCGACGAGCAGGTCGCGACCAGGTCACCGACGCCGGCGAGTCCGGCGAGCGTCGCCGGGTTGGCGCCGAGCGCGACGCCCAGCCTGATCATCTCCGCCAGACCCCGGGTGATGATCGAGGCGCTGGTGTTCTCCCCCAGCCCGATGCCCGACGCCATGCCGCAGGCCAGTGCGATGACGTTCTTGCACGCCCCGCCGATCTCGCAACCGACCACGTCGGAGTTGGTGTAAGGGCGGAAATAACCTGTTGCACAAGCCTTCTGAAGCTCCAATGCCCGATCCGAGTCGGTGCACGCAATGACCGTGGCGGCCGGCTGGCCGACGGCGATCTCCTTCGCCAGGTTCGGCCCGGAGAGCACCGCCACCCGAGACGGGTCCGCGCCGGTCACCTCGACGATCACCTCGCTCATCCGCATCAGGGTGCCACTCTCGATGCCCTTGGCCAGCGAGAGCATCGTCGCGTCCGCCCCGATCGAGGGTGCCCACATCGCGAGGTTCTCACGCAGCGACTGCGACGGCACCGCCAACACCACCACGGAGGCCCCGTCCAGTGCCTCGCGATAGTCGCTCGTCGCCTTCAACGTCGACGGGAGGTCCACCCCGTCGAGGTAGAAGCGATTGACGTGGTCGGTCGAGATCGCCTCGGCCACTTCCGTTCTGCGCGCCCAGAGCGTCACATCGGTGCCGGCATCGGCCAGCACCTTCGCAAATGCCGTGCCCCACGAACCCGCACCCAGTACTGCCGCCCTGCCCATGGAAGTCCCTCCGCCGATGCTGCACCTGAAACGCATTCTGACAGTAATCGGCCCGTCAGGTGCCGCGGTCCCTCTCACCGGTACCCGTGCTGGCAGGATCGACACCATGGACACCGCACTCCACATGCCGCCGCACCGCGCGCACGTGCTGATCGCGGTCAAGGACCTGGGTCGGGCCAAGACCCGGCTGGCCACTCGTCTGCTGCCCACCGAACGGACCGACCTCGTGTTGGCGATGCTGCGCGACACCGTCGCCGCCGCCCGCACGGCGTCCGCGGTCGGTGAGATCACGGTGATCACGCCGGACCCGACGGTGGTCGCCGTCGCCGAGGAGTGCGGGGTCGGATGGCTGCCGGACCCGCAGTCGCCGGGCGACGATCCCCTCAACGCCGTGCTGCGCGCCGCGGCCGCGCACCCCGGCGCCCGCCCCGGCCGCACCGCGGTGGTGGCCCTGCAGGGCGATCTCCCGTGCCTGCTCGGCAGCGAACTGGACGCGGCACTGGCCGCCGCCCGGAATCACCCCCGGGCGATCGTCGTCGACCACCACGGCACCGGCACCGCGGCGCTGATTGTCGGCGAACCGGCCGCAGGGCTGGACCCCCGCTTCGGCCCCGATTCCGCGGCACGTCACCTCGGTTCCGGCGCAACGGCTTTGACCGGCGACTGGCCGGGCCTGCGGCTCGACGTGGACACGGCCGCCGACCTCGACGCGGCCGCCGCGCTCGGCCCCGGGCCGGCGACCGCGGAGCAACTGCGCCGGATCGGCTGGCACAGCGGCGCCGCACCCACCCGAAAATTCACCTGACATCTCCGCCATCGATTGTCGCGCACTCGCGATCTGAGGGATGATCGAGCTGTGACCAATGCCGAGAACGTCCGACACGAGCCCGGATCCAAGCCCGCCTCCGTGGTGAGCGAACGCGAGCGGTTCGCCGCGGTCACGAACCACCTGCCGGTAATTCCCACCGCGCCGCCCGCGGCCACCCCGCTGCCCGTCGACGGCTCCCTTGCCCCGCTGCCGGAGGACCGCTACCTCAACCGGGAGCTGAGCTGGCTCGACTTCAACACCCGGGTGCTCACCCTCGCCCAGGACCCGTCGCTGCCGCTGCTCGAGCGCGCCAAGTTCCTCGCGATCTTCGCCTCGAACCTCGACGAGTTCTACATGGTCCGGGTCGCCGGGCTCAAGCGACGGGACGAGACCGGGCTGTCGGTTCGCTCGGCGGACGGGCTGAGCCCGCGTGAGCAGCTTGCGCTGATCAACCGCCGATCCCAGCAGATCGCCGAGAAGCACGCGCGGACGTTTCTCGACATGGTGCTCCCCGCCCTGGCCGAGAAGGGCATCTCCATCATCGGCTGGTCGGACCTGACGACCGACGAGGAGCGCAGGCTCTCGGAGTACTTCCAGGAGCAGGTGTTCCCGGTGCTGACCCCGCTGGCGGTGGACCCGGCCCACCCCTTCCCCTACATCAGCGGCCTGAGCCTGAACCTCGCCGTGACGGTCAAGGACCGCACCACCGGCGGCGAGCACTTCGCCCGGGTCAAGGTGCCCGACAACGTCGACCGCTTCGTCCGCGTCAACCGCCCGGACTCGCCGTCGTCCATCCCGGCCTTCCTGCCGACCGAGGCGCTGATCGCGGCGCACCTGGACACCCTGTTCCCCGGCATGGAGATCGTCGAACACCACGCGTTCCGGGTCACCCGCAACGCCGACTTCGAGGTCGAGGAGGACCGGGACGAGGACCTGCTGCAGGCCCTCGAACGCGAACTCGCCCGCCGCCGGTTCGGTTCTCCGGTTCGGCTCGAGGTGGCCGACGACATGACCGAGCACATGCTCGAACTTCTGTTGCGCGAGCTCGACGTGGACCCCGGCGACGTGATCCAGCTACCCGGACTGCTCGACCTGTCCTGCATGTGGCAGGTCTACGGGGTCGAACGCGCCGACCTCAAGGACGCGCCGTACGTGCCGGCCACCCATCCGGCGTTCGGTGAGCGGGAGACCCCGAAGAGCGTGTTCTCCACGCTGCGGGACGGCGACGTGCTGGTGCACCACCCGTACGACTCCTTCTCGACCAGCGTGCAGCGCTTCATCGAACAGGCGGCGGCGGACCCGCACGTGCTGGCAATCAAGCAGACCCTCTACCGCACCTCCGGCGACTCCCCGATCGTCAACGCCCTCATCGACGCCGCCGAGGCGGGCAAGCAGGTGGTCGCGCTGGTGGAGATCAAGGCGCGCTTCGACGAGCAGGCGAACATCAAGTGGGCGCGCAAGCTGGAGCAGGCCGGCGTGCACGTGGTGTACGGACTGGTCGGTCTCAAGACCCACTGCAAGACTTGCCTTGTGGTCCGGCGCGAGGGCTCCACGATCCGCCGGTACTGCCACATCGGTACCGGCAACTACAACCCGAAGACCGCCCGGATGTACGAGGACGTAGGCCTGTTCAGCGCCGCACCGGAGATCGGGGCCGACCTGACCGACCTGTTCAACTCGCTGACCGGCTACTCGCGAAAGGCGAAGTACCGCAACCTCCTCGTCGCCCCCTACAGTGTCCGGTCCGGCATCGTGGAGCGGATCGCGGCGGAGGTGGCGCACCAGCAGGCGGGCCGCCCGGCCGGGGTGCGCCTCAAGGCGAATGCCCTGGTGGACGAGCAGGTCATCGACGCCCTCTACCGCGCCTCGCAGGCCGGAGTGCCCGTCCAGGTGGTGGTACGCGGGATCTGCGCCCTCAAGCCGGGAGTGCCGGGCCTGAGCGAGAACATCGAGGTGCGTTCGATTCTCGGCCGCTTCCTCGAGCACTCCCGCATCCTGCACTTCGTCGGGGGGAACGAGTTCTGGATCGGCAGCGCGGACATGATGCACCGCAACCTGGACCGCCGGGTCGAGGTCATGGCGCAGGTCAAGGACCCGCGACTGGCCGATCAGCTCAGCGGCATCTTCGACTCGGCGCTCGAACCGACCACTCGCTGCTGGGTGCTCGAGCCGGACGGACGCTGGGTGGCCTCGCCGGCCCGCGGCGAGAAGGTGCGCGAGCACCAGCAGGAACTGATGCGCAGCCGACGCGGAGGCGGGGCCTGATCCGGCACACCGCCGGTACCCGGTTCCGCCCACAGAGAGGAAGTTCGTGAGCTCGAAGTCGGACCGACCGATCAAGGCAAACATCTTCGCCGCCGGCGCGGTGCTCTGGCGCAAGTCGCCCACGAACCCGTACGAGATCGAGATCGGGCTGATCCACCGTCCTCGCTACGACGACTGGTCCTTCCCCAAGGGCAAGCTCGACCCGGGCGAGACGCCTGTCGTCGCGGCCCTGCGTGAGGTGGAGGAGGAGACCGGGCACCGGGTCCAACTCGGCCGCCACGTCACCCGTGTCGCCTACGAGATCCCGGGCCACCGCAAGCGCAAGCGGGTCGACTACTGGGCGGCCGAGGCACGCGGCGGCGAGTTCGTGCCCAACAACGAGGTCGACGAACTCCGGTGGCTCGCCCCCGACGACGTGCCGGGCGCGCTGTCCTACTCGGTGGACCTGAAAGTGATGCGACGGTTCATCTCGGTGCCTGCCGACACCACCACCGTGCTCGTGGTCCGGCACGCCAAGGCTGGCAGCCGCGCCCGGTACACGGGTCCGGACCCCGAACGTCCGCTGGACAAGCACGGACGCGCCCAGGCGCTCGCGCTGTCCCCTGTGTTGCAGGCGTTCGGCGCCACGGAGATTCACGCGGCCGACCGGGTCCGCTGCGTCCAGACGGTGGAACCGCTGGCCGGCGCGCTCGGCGTCGACATCGGCCTCGAGCCGGCTCTGACCGAGGAGGCCTACACCGAGGATCCCGCACGGGCCCGCGCGCTCGTCCGCAAGATCGCCGCGCGCGGCGGCGTCCAGGTGATCTGCACCCAGGGCCTCGTGATCCCCGACCTGCTCCAGTGGTGGGCGCAGCGCGACGGCATCGCCCTCCCCCCGGCCCGCAACCGGAAGGGCAGCATCTGGGTCCTGTCGCTGTCCGGCGGCAAGCTCGTGGACGCCAACCACATCGACAGCGCGCTTCCCGACCTCTGAGAGCGCCGCTGAGACAGCCGCAGACATGAATCAGGGGCGGCCCCGGGAATTCCCGTGGCCGCCCCTGATCAGCACGCCTGCGCGTGCACAGTCGGTCTACTTGCGCGCAGCCTTCTTGGCGGGCGCCTTCTTCGCGGGCGCCTTCTTGGCCGGTGCGGCCTTCTTGGCGACGGTCTTCTTGGCCGGTGCCGCCTTCTTGGCCGGCGTCACCTTCTTCGCGACCGTCTTCTTGGCCGGTGCCGCTGCCTTCTTCACAACGGCCTTCTTCGCGGGTGCTGCCTTCTTGGCCGGCGTCACCTTCTTCGCGACCGTCTTCTTCGCGGGTGCTGCCTTCTTGGCCGGTGTCACCTTGGCGGGCGTCACCTTCTTCGCGACCGTCTTCTTCGCGGGCGCCGCCTTCTTGGCCGGCGTCACCTTCTTCGCGGGCGCCGCCTTCTTGGCCGCGGTCTTCTTCGCCGCTGCCTTCTTGGCCGGAGCCGCTGCCGCGGAACCACGCTTGACGGCCGGGCCGCTGGCGGGAAGCTTCTGCTTGCCCGCGATGACGGCCTTGAACTGAGCGCCGGGGCGGAAGGCGGGCACCGAGGTCGGCTTGACCTTGACGGTCTCGCCGGTGCGCGGGTTGCGGGCCACTCGGGCCGCGCGCCGACGCTGCTCGAAGACACCGAAGCCGGTGATCGTCACGTTCTCACCGGAGTGCACCGCGCGGACGATGATGTCGACGATGTGCTCGACGGCCTCCGTCGCGCCGCGCCTGTCCGAGTTCAGGCGCTCGGTGAGCTGATCAATGAGCTCTGCCTTGTTCATGGATATTCCTCCGCAAACCAAATGGCCCATTGTCGGACCGACTATGAATCACGGTAAACCTGAAAAGAGCAGGAGTCTATGTGCCACGCCAATTCTCATGCCGCTCTCAGTGGCGTGGCACACCGGACGGTACCCGTTTTTGGTTAGCCCGTCACATCAGTTCGCGTCGTCCACCCGGGCCGGAAGGGTGACCGGTTTCCATGAAGGCCTTGACTTTTCGAAGCTGGAAATGGCGTCTACCTGGCGCAACGTCAATCCGATGTCGTCGAGACCCTCGAGCAGGCGCCACCGCGTGTAGTCGTCAATCGTGAAGGGCACCACCAACGTTCCGGCTGTGACAGTGCGCTCTGTGAGATCCACGACAACTTCGAGACCGGGCTGCTCTTCGAGTGCCTTCCAGAGCAACTCGACGTCGGACTGCTCCACCTGAGCCGCCAGCAGACCCGCCTTGCCGGCGTTGCCGCGGAAGATGTCTGCGAACCGAGATGCGATCACAACCCGAAATCCGAAGTCCGAGAGTGCCCACACCGCGTGCTCGCGGGAGGAGCCTGTGCCGAAGTCCGGGCCGGCCACCAGAACCGAACCCCTGTCGTAGGGCGGGATGTTGAGGATGAACCCGGGGTCGTTACGCCAGGCGGCGAACAACCCGTCCTCGAAACCGGTACGCGTGACGCGCTTTAGGAAGACCGCCGGAATGATCTGGTCGGTGTCGACATTGGACCGCCGCAGGGGGACGCCGATGCCCGTGTGAGTCGTAAAGGCTTCCATCGAGATATCTCCTGTCGTTCGAAGTGGTCTTCAGTCCAGGTCGGCCGGTGCGGACAGCGTGCCGCGCACCGCCGTCGCCGCCGCCACCAGCGGGGAGACCAGGTGAGTGCGCCCGCCCTTGCCCTGCCGACCCTCGAAGTTGCGGTTGGAGGTCGACGCCGATCGCTCCCCCGGCGCCAACTGGTCCGGGTTCATGCCGAGGCACATCGAGCAGCCGGCCTGCCGCCACTCCGCTCCCGCCGCGGTGAAAATCTCGCCCAGGCCCTCCTTCTCGGCCTCGACTCGCACCCGCATCGAGCCCGGGACGATGAGCATCCGCACGCCGTCGGCCACCTTGCGGCCCTCCAGCACGCTCGCCACCTCACGAAGATCCTCGATGCGCCCGTTGGTGCAGGATCCGACGAACACGGTGTCCACGGCGACCTCACGCAGCGGTGTGCCCGCCTCCAGGCCCATGTAGGCCAACGCCTTCTCGGCCGAGGCCCGCTCGCCCTCGTCGACGATGTCCGCCGGGTTCGGCACCGACTCACCGAGGGGGGCGCCCTGCCCCGGGTTGGTGCCCCAGGTGACGAACGGGGTCAACGTGTTCGCGTCGATGCGCACCTCGTTGTCGAACACCGCGTCGTCGTCGGTCTTCAGCTGTGACCAGGCCGCCACGGCCGCATCCCAGTCCGCACCCTGCGGGGCGTGCGGGCGACCCTTGATGAACTCGTAGGTCGTCTCGTCGGGCGCGATCATGCCGGCCCGTGCGCCCGCCTCGATGGACATGTTGCAGATGGTCATTCGCGCTTCCATCGACAGCTTCCTGATGGCCTCGCCGCGGTACTCGAGCACGTAGCCCTGACCGCCGCCGGTGCCGATCTTCGCGATCACGGCGAGGATCAGGTCCTTGCTCGTCACCCCGGGCTGCAGCTCGCCGTCGACGGTGACGGCCATCGTCTTGAAGGGGCGCAGCGACAGCGTCTGCGTCGCCATCACGTGCTCCACCTCGCTGGTGCCGATTCCCATTGCGAGGGCACCGAAGGCGCCGTGCGTCGAGGTGTGGCTGTCGCCGCACACGACGGTCATGCCGGGCTGGGTCAGACCCAGCTGGGGGCCGACCACGTGCACGATGCCCTGGTCCAGGTCGCCCATCGGGTGCAGGCGCACGCCGAACTCCTCGCAGTTGCGGCGGAGGGTCTCGACCTGGGTGCGCGAGACCGGGTCGGCGATCGGCTTGTCGATGTCCACGGTGGGCACGTTGTGGTCCTCGGTGGCGATCGTGAGATCCGGGCGCCGCAACGGGCGGCCCGCGAGCCGGAGCCCGTCGAAGGCCTGCGGGCTGGTCACCTCGTGCACCAGATGCAGGTCGATGTAGATGAGGTCGGGATTGCGCCCGGACCCCTCGCCCTCACCCTTGACGACGACGTGGTCGTCCCACACCTTCTCCGCCAGGGTGCGTCCTGTGCTCGCCATGCTCTCCACCTCTTCGTGATTCGTCCGGGCCGAAGGTCCTGCCGGGCCTCGGCAACCTCCGACACCCATCATCTCTCGGTTCGCGGGCGAACCGTCCCGAGCTTCCATCTCAGCATTCGAGAAGATAGTATCGACCTATGAGACAGCATAGCGGCCCGCCCGCTGCCAGTGGGATCGGGGTGCTCGACAAGGCAATGGCGGTCCTGTACGCAGTGGCCGAGCAGCCGTGCAATCTGGGCGAGCTGTGTGCCCGCACCGGACTGCCCCGAGCGACGGCCCACCGCCTCGCAGTCGGCCTGGAGGTCCACCGACTCCTGGCCCGCGACGGCGACGGGTTGTGGCGCCCCGGCCCCGGACTCGCGGAGCTTGCCCCCACCGCCCACGACAGCCTGCTCGAGGCGGCGTCACTCATCCTGCCCCGCCTTCGCGAGATCACCGGCGAGAGCGTCCAGCTGTACCGCCGCGAGGGCCTGCAGCGCGTCTGCATCGCGGCCATGGAACCGCCGACCGGCCTGCGCGACACCGTGCTCGTCGGCGCCCGGCTGCCGATGACGGCAGGCTCCGGCGCCAAGGTGCTGCTCGCGTGGGCGGATCCCCAGGTGCAGCGGACCGTCCTCGCCGACGCACTGTTCAGCGAGCGGGTGCTCGTCGAGGTACGCAAGCGCGGATGGGCACAGAGCGCGGCCGAGCGCGAGGCAGGCGTCGCGAGCGTGGCCGCACCCGTGCGCGACCGCGCCGGCGTCGTGATCGCCGCGATCTCCGTCTCCGGCCCCATCGACCGGATGGGCCGTCGGCCGGGTGCCCGCTGGGCGGCCGACCTGCTCGCGGCGGCCGAGGCGCTGCACAAGCGGCTCTGACTCCCCGGAGGCGCCCCCTCACCCGGGGACGCCTCCGGGGCGCCCACCGAGAACCACTGTGCCGTGGCCCATGCCGTGGCACAGTGCATGCGAGAAACAGATTCCGATCCCCATGGAGGACCTCGCAGTGGGCACCAACCAACGATCTCAGATCACGATGGCTGATACCGAGATCACGCAATTCGTCGAGCGCAGCCGGGTCGCCACCATGGCCACTGTCGGCCCGAACGGCGCCCCGCACCTGATCGCCATGTGGTACGCGCTGATCGACGGCGAACTGTGGTTCGAGACTAAGTCCAAGTCCCAGAAGGCCGTGAACCTCCGACGCGACAACCGGATCACCGTGATGATCGAGGACGGCCAGACCTACGACACCCTGCGTGGCGTGTCCTTCGAGGGCACCGCCGAGATCGTCGACGACGCCGACGCGCTGTGGCAGGTCGGAGTGAGCATCTGGGAGCGCTACACCGGCCCGTACACCACTGACGTCGACCCGGCCATCGAGATGATGCTGCACAAGCGCGTGGCGGTGCGGGTCAGGCCGGAGCGGGTGCGGTCCTGGGACCACCGCAAGCTCGGCCTGCCCGAGCTGCCGATCGGCGGCACCACCGCGCAGTACCTGTGACCACGGGTAATTGACGGGCCCCGAGGCCCTTACCGCGGTACGGTCACGATGCGACCGACAAACAGGAGGAACGCATCGTGACCGAGTCCGAGAACGAACAGATCAAGCAGCAGTTCCGCGAGGCGCTCGACCGCAAGAACGAGAAGAGCGCGGGTCCGGGAGCCGCCACCGCCGGCGACTCGAAGATCCACCACACGCACGGACCGGCGGACCACAAGCGAGAATTCCGCCGCAAGAGCGGATAGGCCGTATCACCGCGTGACACAACGAGAGAGACCCCCCGGCGTGAGCCGGAGGGTCTCTCTCGATTTGTAGCCCCGACGGGATTCGAACCCGCGCTACCGCCTTGAGAGGGCGGCGTCCTAGGCCGCTAGACGACGGGGCCAGGAACTTGATGGTGCGTGATCTCGGTGATGCGTGGAACTTGGGGTGGTACCTGCGTCAGGGATGAAACCCTGCGCCAAAAGAAAACCCCCCGATCGCTGATCGGAGGGCAATTCCCTGGTAGCCCCGACGGGATTCGAACCCGCGCTACCGCCTTGAGAGGGCGGCGTCCTAGGCCGCTAGACGACGGGGCCAGAACATTTTCAAGGTGCGCCGCCACATGCTCGCGACACGGTGGAACTCTTCCGATTTCGAAACGATCCTGTCGGATCAGATCAACGGTGGAAGCTCGGCTAGCTTAGCTGGCCGGAGTTCAGAGTCAAAATCGGCTTCAAACCAAATTTGGCTGAACTCTCCGCTGGGGTACCAGGACTCGAACCTAGAATGGCGGTACCAGAAACCGCTGTGTTGCCAATTACACCATACCCCAATGCTGTTCCGGGCTCGTCCCTGCCTTTCGGCCTGGCCGCTCCCTTCCAACGAGGAGAACACTATCAAAGCCCCCCACCGTTTCTCCAAATCGGCTGGTCAGAGGGCTAAATTTGCCCTCTGACCGCCGTTCGGAAGCTATTTACCCGAGCTGCGCGCGGGCGGAACGCAGCCGGCCGAGCGTCTTCTCGCGACCGAGCAGTTCCATCGACTCGTACAGCGGCGGGCTGATGTGGGACCCGCTCACCGCGACGCGCACCGGGGCGAACGCCTTGCGCGGCTTGAGTTCCAGACCGTCGATCAGGGCGCCCTTGAGCGACTCCTCCAGGTCCGCGGTCGCCCACGTCTCCAACGCGTCCAGCGCGGCGATCGTGGCGTCCAGCACGGGCGCGGAATCGGCGCCGAGGTTCTTGGCGGCGGCCGCGGGGTCGATCGCGAACTCGGACTCGTCGACGAAGAGAAACTTCAACAGGTCCCACGCGTCGGACAGCACCACGATGCGGGTCTGCACGAGGTCCGCCGCGACGTCGAAGGCCTGGGCGTCCACGGAGTCCACCGGGTGACCGTGCATCGTCAGGAACTCGCGCAGACGGCCGGAGAAGTCCTCGGGGGCCAGCAACCGGATCTGCTCCGCGTTGATGGCGTCGGCCTTCTTCTGGTCGAAGCGGGCCGGATTGGAGTTCACCTTCGAGATGTCGAAGGCCTCGACCATCTCGGCGAGGCTGAACACGTCGTGGTCGTCCGCGATGCTCCAGCCCAGCAGCGCCAGGTAGTTGAGCAGGCCCTCGGGGATGAACCCGCGGTCGCGGTGGATGAACAGGTTCGACTCGGGGTCGCGCTTGGAGAGCTTCTTGTTGCCCTGTCCCATCACGAACGGCAGGTGCCCGAACTCGGGGGTGGACTCGGCCACCCCGATGCGCTGCATCGCCTCGTAGAGGGCCAGCTGACGCGGCGTGGAGGACAACAGGTCCTCGCCACGCAGCACGTGGGTGATGTTCATCAACGCGTCGTCGACGGGGTTCACCAGGGTGTACAGCGGGACGCCGTTGCCACGGGTGAGGGCGAAGTCCGGCACCGTGCCGGCCTTGAAGGTGGTCTCGCCGCGGACCAGGTCGTGCCACGTCAGGTCGTGGTCGGGCATCCGCAGGCGCACCACGGGCTTGCGGCCCTCGTCGAGGTACGCCTGTCGCTGCTCGGCCGTCAGGTCACGGTCGAAGTTGTCGTAGCCGAGCTTCGGGTCGCGGCCGGCGGCCTTGTGCCGGGCCTCCACCTCCTCGGGCGTCGAGAAGGACTCGTAGGCCTCACCCGCGGCGAGCAGCTTGGCCACCACCTCGAGGTGGAGGTCGCGGCGCTGCGACTGCCGGTACGGCTCGTGCGGCCCGCCGACCTCCGGACCCTCGTCCCAGGTCAGGCCGAGCCAGCGCAGCGCGTCGAGGATCGCCTGGTACGACTCTTCCGAGTCGCGGGCGGCGTCGGTGTCCTCGATCCGGAACACGAACTTGCCACCGTGATGCCGCGCGTAGGCCCAGTTGAACAGGGCCGTGCGGATCAACCCGACATGCGGGGTTCCGGTGGGAGACGGACAGAATCGGACGCGCACTTCGCTGGTGGTCATGGCTCACTAGGGTCTGCGAGGGTGGATTGGTCCCTTACAGGCTAGTCGCCGCCACCAGCGCAGTGACATCCGATGCGTGGGCTCAGCCCTTGGCCGCCACCGGGTTGGTGAGCGTGCCGATTCCCTCGATGGTCACGCTGACGGTGTCGCCCGCCACGATCGGTCCCACACCCTCGGGCGTGCCGGTGAGGATGACGTCGCCGGGCAGCAGGGTCATCACCGCCGAGACCCACTCGATGATCTTCGGAATGTCGTGCAGGAGCAGCGAAGTGCGGCTGCGCTGCTTGACCTCGCCGCCCACCTCGGTCTTGATCTCCAGGTCGGACGCGTCGAGCGTGGTCTCGATCCAGGGGCCGAGCGGGCAGAAGGTGTCGTACCCCTTCGCGCGCGTCCACTGGCCGTCGTGCCGCTGGTGGTCACGGGCCGAGACGTCGTTGGCGACGGTGTAGCCGAGCACCACGTCCAGCGCCTTGGCGGCCGGCACGTCCTTGCAGGGGCGGCCGATCACGATCGCCAGCTCACCCTCGTAGTGAACCTCGTTCGAACTGGGCGGCAACAGGATCGGCGCGCCGGGGCCGACGATCGAGGTGTTCGGCTTGAGGAAGATCACCGGGTCCTCGGGCGCCTCGCCGCCCATCTCGGCCGCGTGCGCCGCGTAGTTCTTGCCGATGCACACGACCTTGCTCGCAAGGATCGGGGCGAGCAGTCGGACGTCCGCGACGGGCCAGCTGCGGCCGGTGAAGGTGGGTGTCCCGAAGGGATGCTCGGCGATCTCCTTCGCCGTCTGCGCATCGCCCTCCCCCTCAATGGAAACAAAGGCGACCCCGTCCGGGCTGGCAATTCGACCTAGGCGCATGAGCGAAGTCTATCGACCGTGCCGCGGCCCACCCGCCTGCCCCGGCGCGGGGCGACCCCGGGCGGGTATAGACTCGCGGCCTAATCCACTTTGTAAGATCTGCATTTCATATGTTGGGACGTGCCGATGAACGACGTCACCCCGGACCGCCAGCTGTCCGCCGCCCGCAGATGGTCGATGCTCGGCCTCGGCGTCCTCGCCCAGGCCGCGGGCGCGGTGTTCTCCAACGCCCCCGCGTTCCTCATCCCCACCCTGACCACGCAGACGGGGATGTCGCTGCCCCAGGCCGGGCTCATCGCGGCCGCGCCCACCGTCGGCTTCCTGTTCACGCTCTTCGCGTGGGGCATCGTCGTCGACCGGATCGGCGAACGGCGGGTGCTGGCGATCGGGCTCACCGCGACCGCGCTGGCCGCGGCGGCCGCCGCGACGAGCTCGTCCTACGTCGCGCTCGGCATCTTCCTGCTGCTCGGCGGCATGGCGGCGTCCAGCGCCAACGCCGCCAGCGGCCGGGTGGTGGTGGGCTGGTTCCCGGCCCACCGCCGCGGCTTCGCCATGGGCGTGCGTCAGATGGCCCTGCCGCTCGGCGTCGCGGTGGCCGCGCTGACCGTTCCCGGCCTGGCCGCGGCGCACGGCATCGGCTGGGCGCTGGCGGTGCCCGCCGCGATCTGCGCGGTCGCGGCGCTGGCCTGCCTGCTGTTCGTGATCGACCCGCCGCGACCGAGCAGGGCCGCGGCGGCAGAGCAGGGCCTGCTCGACAACCCGTACCGCGACCAGGCCGTGCTCTGGCGCATTCACGGCGTCTCCATGCTGCTGGTGGTGCCGCAGTACCTGGTGTGGACGTTCGCGCTGGTCTGGCTGATGACCGACCGGCACTGGTCCGCGGCGTCCGCCGGCATCCTCATCACCCTCACCCAGCTGCTGGGCGCGGCCGGACGCATCGCCGCGGGCTTCTGGTCCGACCGCGTCGGCAGCCGGATGGGTCCGCTGCGTCAGGTCGCCGCCGCCGCCGCCGTCGCCATGTTCGCGCTGGCGGTCACCGACTGGCTCGACTCCCCCGTCTCGGTGGCGCTGCTGGTGGTCGCGTCGGTGATCACCGTCGCCGACAACGGACTCGCGTTCACGGCCGTCGCGGAGATCTCCGGGCCGTACTGGAGCGGTCGCGCGCTGGGCGCGCAGAACACCAGCCAGTACCTCGCGGCATCGCTGGTGCCGCCGGTGTTCGGGGCGCTGATCGCCGCGCTCGGCTTCCCCGCCGCCTTCGCACTGGCGGCGTTGTGCCCGGCGGTCGCCGTCCCCCTCGTGCCCGCCGACCATCCGCCACAGGCCTGACCGGCCCGGTGAACGCACTCCGCCCGCGAACCTCGTCGGTTCGCGGGCGGAGTTGTCGATACGGCGTGAGGCCGGACTAGACGGCGGCGGCGATCCGGTCGCCCACCTCGGTGGTGACGATCGGGGCGTCACCGCGCGAGGCCAGGTCGGCCTCGACGGCACGCTCGATGCGCGCGGCGTCGTCCTCGCGGCCCAGGTGACGCAGCAGCATCGCGGCCGACAGGATCGCCGCGGTGGGATCGGCGATCCCCTGGCCGGCGATGTCGGGCGCGGAGCCGTGGACGGGCTCGAACATCGACGGGCTGGTGCCCGACGCGTCGATGTTGCCGCTCGCGGCCAGGCCGATGCCACCGGTGACGGCGCCCGCGAGGTCGGTGATGATGTCGCCGAACAGGTTGTCGGTGACGATCACGTCGAAGCGCGTCGGGTCGGTGACCATGTAGATGGTCGCGGCGTCGATGTGGCAGTACGCCGTCTCGATGTCGGGGTACTCGGCGCCCACGGTCTCCATCGCACGGGTCCAGATGCGGCCGGCGTTGGAGAGCACGTTGGTCTTGTGGATCAGCGTCAGGTGCTTGCGTCGGGTCCGTGCCAGCTCGTACGCGGCGCGGACGACGCGCTCGGCACCGAACCAGGTGTTGACCGAGACCTCGGTGGCAACCTCGTGCGGGGTGCCGACGCGGATCGAGCCGCCGTTGCCGGTGTACGGCCCCTCCGTGCCCTCACGGACCACGACGAAGTCGATGTCCGGGTTGGCCGCCAGCGGCGACTTCGACCCCGGGTACGTGCGGGCCGGACGCAGGTTCACGTGGTGGTCGAGCAGGAAGCGCATGTTCAGCAGCAGTCCGCGCTCGAGGACGCCCGGGGCGACGATCCGCGGATCGCCGATGGCGCCGAGCAGGATCGCGTCGTGGGTGCGGATCTCCGCGAGCTCCGCCTCGGGCAGCAGGTCGCCGGTGGCGTTGTAGCGCTTCGCACCGAGGTCGTACTCGGTGGTCTCCAGGTCCGGGACCAGCTTCCGCAGCACCTTCAGTGCCTCGGCCGTGACCTCGACACCGATGCCGTCACCGGGAATGACTGCAAGCTTCATGAACTACTCACTTCCTTCGCGGCGACGCCGCAACCAAGACTGGGCTGTGCGACGACGGCCGCGACCGTACAAGACGATCGCGGCCATCGCGGTTGGTGCTGAGGTCCGATCAGGACAGGTCGACCTGCGCAACGCGGGCATCGAGCTTCTCGACGATCTGCGCGACCTCGGCGTCGCCGACCACGCGGTCGACGCGCAGGATGACGGTGGCGCCCTCGCCCTCGACGTCCTGGCTCAGGGCCGCGGCCTGGATGTCGATGCCGGCGGTGCCGAGCACGGTGCCGAGCACGCCGAGCACGCCCGGGCGGTCCGCGTAGTGCACGACGATGTTGTGGCCCTCGGCGCGCAGGTCGAAGCTGCGGCCGTTGACGTTGACGATCTTCTCGACCTGCTGCAGGCCGGTCAGCGCGCCCGCGACGGCGGTGACGGTGCCGTCGGCCGCGACCGCGCGCACCTCGACGGCGCTGCGGTGGCTCTGTGCCTCGCTGTGCTTCTCCACCTCGACGCTCACGCCGCGCTGCTCGGCGAGCTGCGGGGCGTTGACGAACGTGACGGCCTCGTCGCTGCTGGCCGAGAACAGGCCGCGCAGGGCCGCGAGGCCGAGGATCTCGACGTTCTCGGCGGACAGCTCACCGGTGACGACGACCTGCACGTTCTGCACGGCCTCCGGCGAGAGGGTGCCGGCGAGCAGACCCAGCTTGCGGACCAGCTCGAGCCACGGCGCGACCTCTTCGCCGACCGGGCCACCGGAGACGTTGACGGCGTCCGGCACGAACTCGCCGGCCAGGGCCAGCAGGACGCTCTTGGCGACGTCCGTGCCCGCGCGGTCCTGGGCCTCCGAGGTGGAGGCACCGAGGTGCGGGGTGACGACGACGTTGTCGAGGTCGAACAGCTTGGAGTCGGTGCACGGCTCGGTGTTGAACACGTCGAGGCCGGCGGCGCGGACCTTGCCGCCCACGAGCGCGTCGTACAGCGCGTCCTCGTCGATCAGGCCGCCGCGGGCGGCGTTGACGATGATGACGCCGTCCTTGGCCTTGGCCAGACGCTCGGCGTTGAGGAGGCCGGCGGTCTCCTTGGTCTTGGGCAGGTGCACCGAGATGAAGTCGGCGCGCTCGACCAGCTGGTCGATGTCGACGAGCTCGATGCCCAGCTGCGCGGCGCGAGCGGCCGGCAGGTAGGGGTCGTACGCGATGATCTCGGTCTCGAACGCGGCGAGGCGCTGCGCGAACAGCTGGCCGATGCGGCCCAGGCCGACGACGCCGACGGTCTTGCCGAGGATCTCGGTGCCGTTGAAGCTCGAACGCTTCCAGGTCTTCTCACGCAGCGTGCGGTCGGCGGCCGGGATCTGGCGCGCGGTCGAGAGCAGCAGCGAGACGGCATGCTCGGCGGCGGAGTGGATGTTGGAGGTCGGCGCGTTGACGACCATCACACCGCGCTCGGTCGCGGCCGGGATGTCGACATTGTCGAGTCCGACGCCGGCGCGGCCGACGATCTTGAGCTTCGGCGCCACGGCGAGGACCTCGGCGTCGACGGTGGTCGCGGAGCGGACCAGCAGGGCGTCGGCCTCCGGGACTGCGGCGAGGAGCGCCGGGCGGTCCGGGCCGTCGACCCAGCGAACCTCGACACCGTCTCCGAGCGCATCGACGGTCGATTGTGCAAGCTTGTCGGCGATGAGGACTACGGGCCGGCCATTCTGGCTCACGAGTGAACTCCCTGCGGTAGATGTCGGGCGGATCGACCACGGCCAGCCGCCGCACCGGGCGCCCACGTCAGCCGTGACCCGGACAGCTTAGTCTCCGGCCCGGGCCAATCCACCTCGTGGGGGCCGGATACCACATAGTGGGCACCCGGAACGCCAAAAACCCGGTGCCGCTTCGTCGACAGTCGAGACTGTCCGGAAGCGGCACCGGGTTCAGGTGCGTGCTGCGGCGCGACGGCCGGAGCGCAGGTCCTGCCTACTGACTAGGCAGTTTCGGTGATCGGGCGATCGACCCAGCTCATCAGGTCGCGCAGCTTCTTGCCCGTGACCTCGATGGGGTGCTCGGCGTTGGCCTTGCGCAGGCCCTCGAGCTCGGTGTTGCCGTTCTCGACGTTGGCGACCAGGCGACGGGTGAACTCGCCGGACTGGATGTCCGCCAGGATCGCCTTCATGCGCTCCTTGGTGCCGGCGTCGATGACGCGCGGGCCGGAGAGGTAGCCGCCGAACTCCGCGGTGTCGGACACCGAGTAGTTCATGCGGGCGATGCCGCCCTCGTACATGAGGTCGACGATGAGCTTGAGCTCGTGCAGCACCTCGAAGTACGCCATCTCGGGCGCGTAGCCGGCCTCGACCATGACCTCGAAGCCCGTCTTGACGAGCTCCTCGGTGCCGCCGCAGAGCACGGCCTGCTCGCCGAAGAGGTCCGTCTCGGTCTCTTCCTTGAAGGTGGTCTTGATGACGCCCGCGCGGGTGCCACCGATCGCCTTGGCGTAGGACAGCGCGAGGGCCTGGCCCTCACCCTTCGGGTCCTGGTCGACGGCGATGAGCGCCGGGACGCCCTTGCCGTCGACGAACTGACGACGCACCAGGTGGCCGGGGCCCTTGGGGGCGACCATGCCGACCGTGACGAACTCCGGAGCCTTGATCAGGTCGAAGTGGATGTTGAGGCCGTGGCCGAAGAACAGCGCGTCGCCGTCCTTCAGGTTCGGCTCGATGTCGTTGGTGAAGATCGACGCCTGGGCGGTGTCGGGCGCGAGCACCATGATCACGTCGGCCCACTCGGACACCTCCGCCGGCGTGCCGACGGTCAGGCCCTGCTCCTCGGCCTTGGCGCGAGACTTCGAGCCCTCCTTGAGGCCGATGCGCACATCGACACCCGAGTCGCGCAGGCTCAGCGAGTGCGCGTGGCCCTGGCTGCCGTAACCGATCACAGCGACCTTGCGGCCCTGGATGATCGACAGGTCGGCGTCATCGTCGTAGAACATCTCGACTGCCACTGGTATTACCTCTCCTCTGGGGATCTTTGAAAAAGTTCTGAAATGAAGCCTGGTTCGTGCACTTAAGGTACTAGCGAGCCGCCGTGATCGACTTGGGCCCACGTCCGACCGCAACGACGCCGGACTGCACGATCTCACGGATGCCGTACGGGTCCAGCATCCGCAGCAGCGCGTCGAGCTTCGAGCGGGTACCGGTCGCCTCGATGGTCAACGACTCGGTGGAGACGTCGATCACCTTGGCGCGGAACAGGTTCACGGTCTCGAGGACCTGCGTGCGGACGCTCGCGTCGGCCCGGACCTTGATCAGGACCAGCTCGCGCGCGACGGAGGCGTCGCCTTCCTGCTCGACGATCTTGAGCACGTTCACCAGCTTGTTGAGCTGCTTGGTGACCTGCTCGAGCGGGAACTCGTCGACGGTGACGACGATGGTCATACGGGAGACCTCGGGGAGCTCGGTCGCCCCGACCGCGAGGGACTCGATGTTGAAGCCCCGACGGGAGAACAGCGCGGCCACGCGGGCCAGCACTCCCGGCTTGTCCTCGACGAGAACGCTCAGGGTGTGACTCGTGCTCACTTGTTGTCCTCGCTGTCCGTGGCGGCGGCCGAATCGACGACCTGCTGCTCGCGTTCCATGGCCTCGTGGATGACGGCAGGCTCGGCGACCAGCTCGTCGTCGTCGAAGAGCGGCCGGATTCCCCGGGCCGCCATGATCTCGTCGTTGCTGGTGCCCGCGGCGACCATCGGCCACACCTGGGCGTCGTCGCTCACGATGAAGTCGATCACCACGGGCTTGTCGTTGATCGACTGCGCCTCGCGGATCGCGGCCTCCACGTCCTCCTCGCGCTCGACCCGGATTCCGTGGCAGCCCAACGCCTCCGCCAGCTTCACGAAGTCAGGGATCCGGACCGCGCCGTGGGTACCGAGGTTGGTGTTGGAGTAGCGCTCCTCGTAGAAGAGGGTCTGCCACTGCCGGACCATGCCGAGGTTGCCGTTGTTGACCAGCGCGACCTTGATCGGCACGCCCTCGAGGGCACAGGTCGCCAGTTCCTGGTTGGTCATCTGGAAGCAGCCGTCGCCGTCGATGGCCCACACCTCGGCCTCGGGCCGGCCCATCTTGGCGCCCATCGCGGCGGGCACGGCGTAGCCCATGGTGCCGAGACCGCCGGAGTTCAGCCAGGTGCGCGGCTTCTCGTAGTTGACGAACTGCGCGGCCCACATCTGGTGCTGGCCGACGCCGGCGCAGTAGATCGCGTCGGGACCGGCGAGCCGGCCGACCGCCTCGATCACGAACTCGGGCGAGAGCGCGCCGTCCGAGGGGCGTGCGTACGCCAGCGGGTAGGTCTTGCGCAGGCCGTCGAGGTACGCCCACCACTCGGTCAGGTCGGTGGTCGTGCCGGTGGCCATGTCGGCCCGGATCGCCTCGATCAGCTCGACGATGACCTCCTTGCAGTCACCGACGATCGGCACGTCCGCGTACCGGTTCTTGCCGATCTCGGCCGGGTCGATGTCCGCATGGATCACCTTGGCGTCGGGCGCGAAGGAGGTGAGCTGGCCGGTGACCCGGTCGTCGAAACGGGCACCGAGGGTGATCAGCAGGTCGCTCTTCTGCAGCGCCGCGACGGCCGAGACCTTGCCGTGCATGCCGGGCATGCCGCAGTGCAGCTGGTGGCTGTCCGGGAAGGCGCCGCGGGCCATCAGGGTGGTGACGACGGGAATCCCGGTCAGTTCCGCCAGCTCGATCAGTTCCGCGGACGCGTTGGCCTTGATGACGCCGCCGCCGACGTAGAGCACGGGCGCCTTGGCGTCGGCGATCAGCCGGGCCGCCTCGCGGACCTGCTTGCCGTGCGGCTTGCTGACCGGACGGTAGCCGGGCAGCCGCATCTCCGGCGGCCACGAGAAGGTGGTCTGCGCCTGCAGGATGTCCTTCGGGATGTCGACGAGGACCGCACCCGGTCGACCGCTGGACGCCAGGTAGAAGGCCTCCGCGATGATGCGCGGGATGTCGATCGCGTCGGTGATGAGGAAGTTGTGCTTGGTGATCGGCATCGTGATGCCGGAGATGTCGGCTTCCTGGAAACCGTCGGTGCCGATGAGGCTGCGCGCGACCTGACCGGTGATCGCGACGACCGGGACGGAGTCCATCTGCGCGTCGGCCAGCGGCGTCACCAGGTTGGTCGCGCCGGGGCCGGAGGTGGCCATGCAGACGCCGACCTTCCCGGTCGCCTGCGCGTAGCCGGTCGCGGCGTGGCCGGCGCCCTGCTCGTGACGAACCAGGACGTGACGGACCTTCTTCGAGTCGAAGAGCGGGTCGTAGACGGGCAGCACTGCGCCACCGGGGATCCCGAAGACGGTGTCGACCTCGAGCTCCTCGAGGGCCCGAACCACGGACTGCGCGCCGGACACGCGCTCCGGGGCGACCTGGCGGCGGGCGCCGGGCTGGGTTGCTGCGGTTGTCGGGGCGGGCTGAGCCGTCGCCCCCGCCTTGCGCGGCGTGGGCTGCGGCCGTGCGATTGGTGCGCTCACTACGTAATCCTCTGGTCTTGAAGTTTTGAAGCTAGCTCCGGGCAAGAAAAAACCCCCGTCAGCAATTCATGCTGTACGAGGGTGGCGCGTCGTGCTTGCGAGTTGACGGGTATCGACTCAGGCGACGACGCGCCAGCCGATTACGAGCAACTCATTCTGCTTCACGCGCTCGAAGGTAGGCGCATCAAGGATGAACAGTCAACCTGGTGAGTTCTCTGTCCCAGAATGTGAGAGCGCTGGCGGCGATGCGAGGATGGTGCTGTGTCATCCCCATCGCAGCCCGTGCCACCACGCCCATCCTCCCACACCGCCGAACCGGTCGAGCAGTCCATACACATCTCCAAGCTCTCGATCCTGCCCGTCCTCATGCTGGCGTTCGGCCTCACCTTCGTCATCTTCGCGAGCCCGCCCTGGGTGTCCGTCCTGTGGCTCCTCCCGGTCGCCGTCCTGGTGTGGACCCTGCGGGTGCGCACCGTCGTCTCCCCCGACGGCCTGCGAGTGCACCGGATGTTCTCCAGCCGGAACATCGAATGGAGCGAGCTCAAGGGCTTCCGCTTCCCCAAGCACGGCTGGGCCCGGGCGGAGCTGACCGACGGCAGCGAGGTCACCCTCCCCGTGGTCACCTTCGGCCGACTCCCCCAACTGGCCGCTGCCAGCGGCGGCCGGGTCACCGATCCCTACGCCGCGGCCGACCGCGCCGCCCGCGAAGCCGCGCAGGCAGAAGCCGAGACCGACACCGAGCCCGAGGGCCCCACCGGCGCCGAGCCGGACACCGACGCCCACTGAGACGCGAGTACCGTTGCGCCGACAGCACTCGACGTCTACACGGTCGGTCCGTTGATGTCATCGCGGTCCGTTCTGCGGCAGCCCCCGCAGGCCGGGTGCCTACGCTCGCGTCACGTCGACCGATCCCCACACCAGCGGATCCCCAGATAGTGAAGGACACCCCATGCCCCCGTTGAGGTCACGCACCACCACCATCGGCCGCAATGCCGCCGGAGCCCGATCCCTGTGGCGCGCCACCGGAATGACGGACTCCGACTTCGGCAAGCCGATCGTCGCCGTCGCGAACTCCTACACGCAGTTCGTGCCCGGCCACGTGCACCTCAAGAACGTGGGCGACATTGTCGCCGAGGCGATCCGCGAGGCGGGCGGCGTCCCGCGCGAGTTCCACACCATCGCTGTCGACGACGGCATCGCGATGGGCCACGGCGGCATGCTGTACTCGCTGCCCAGCCGCGAGATCATCGCCGACTCGGTCGAGTACATGGCGAACGCGCACACCGCCGACGCCCTCGTCTGCATCTCGAACTGCGACAAGATCACCCCGGGCATGCTCAACGCCGCGATGCGCCTGAACATCCCGACGGTCTTCGTCTCCGGCGGACCGATGGAGGCCGGCAAGGCAGTGGTCGTCGGCGGCGTCGCACAGGCCCCCACCGACCTGATCACGGCCATCTCCGCATCCGCCAACGACGCCGTCTCCGAGGAAGGCCTCGACGAGGTGGAGCGCAGCGCGTGCCCCACCTGCGGCTCCTGCTCCGGCATGTTCACCGCGAACTCGATGAACTGCCTCACCGAGGCGCTCGGCCTGGCACTGCCCGGCAACGGCTCCACGCTGGCCACCCACGAGGCCCGGCGCGCGCTGTTCTCCCTCGCCGGCACCGTCGTCGTCGAGGCCGCGCTCCGGTACTACCGCGACGAGGACGAGTCGGTGCTGCCCCGCAACATCGCGACGCCGGCCGCGTTCCGCAACGCGATGGCACTCGACGTCGCCATGGGCGGGTCGACGAACACGGTGCTGCACACCCTCGCCGCCGCCCAGGAGGGCGAGGTCGACTTCGACCTCGACACCATCGACGCGATCAGCCGCAAGGTCCCCTGCCTGTCGAAGGTCTCCCCCAACTCCGACTACCACATGGAGGACGTGCACCGGGCCGGCGGAATCCCGGCCCTGCTCGGCGAGTTGCGGCGCGGCGGAATGCTCGAGACGGACGTCTCCACGGTGCACACCAAGAGCTTCGACCAGTGGCTCGACACCTGGGACATCCGCTCCGGCAAGGCTTCCGAGGAGGCGCTCGAGCTCTTCCACGCGGCGCCGGGCGGGGTGCGCACCACGGAGCCGTTCTCCACGTCCAACCGCTGGTCCGCGCTGGACACCGACGCCGCGGGCGGCTGCATCCGCGACGTCGAGCACGCCTACACCGTCGAGGGCGGCCTGGTCGTGCTGCGCGGCAACGTCGCCGTCGACGGCGCGATCCTCAAGACCGCGGGCATCGACGAGGAACTGTTCTCCTTCCAGGGTCCGGCGCTCGTCGTCGAGTCGCAGGAGGAGGCCGTCTCGGTGATCCTGCAGAAGAAGATCAAGCCGGGCGATGTCCTGGTGGTCCGCTACGAGGGACCGAAGGGCGGGCCGGGCATGCAGGAGATGCTGCACCCCACCGCGTTCCTGAAGGGCGCGGGCCTGGGCAAGGAGTGCGCCCTGATCACCGACGGCCGCTTCTCCGGCGGCACCTCGGGACTGTCCATCGGGCACATCTCGCCGGAGGCCGCCGCCGGTGGCGTGATCGGCCTGGTGGAGACCGGTGACCAGGTTCGCATCGACGTCGCCACCCGCACCCTCGAGATCCTCGTCGACGACGCGGTGCTCGCCGAGCGTCGCGCGAAGATGGAGGCCTCCGAGCGCCCCTGGCAGCCCGTGGACCGTCAGCGCACCGTCACGACCGCGTTGCGGGCCTACGCCGCGCTCGCCACGTCGGCAGACAAGGGCGCCGTCCGCTACGTCCCCTGAGCAACCGGCAGCCCCGGAAATCCCTCGGCCCCGTCACCCTCCCGTCCCATTCGGACGCGGTGGGTGGCGGGGCCGAGTCGTGCGCCCGGGGCGTCGCGAGGGTGCTTGCCGCAGTGTCCGACCTCCGTCACTGTCGACACCCGACTGTTAGTTCCGTCACATGAATTCATCCGACGGCCGCCGACATCCCAGAGCTCGCACCGATGCCCCCGCCCGGCCTCGGGCGACGCCCACGGCCGACCTCGACCCGCTCGCCGGGCGACGGGAACCCACACGGAAGCCACACCCGAACCCCGCCCGCCGCCGGTCGCGTCCGGCCGCACCGGGCGCCCGCGGACACCGTGTGACGTAATCGAATAAGGCGTGCTGACCGCATACTTGCACCCAGAATTCTAGTTTTGAGATACGTAAGTTCACACATAATTCGGCGCAATACTACTTTTCGGTAATTTACTGCGAAGTATCGAATGAACCTCGATTTCTACCCATAGGTAGCCCCGCAGTTTCTTACGGCAGACAATCCGGAGAAATGCGACAACGGGACCACGAAACGCACCCCCGACTGGGCATCCACCCGGCTCCTCCGGCCGAGATACATGTCTGGCGCCCTCCGCGCACATCGCTTACCGTCTGCCTCGGCCACAATTCCGAGGCCCTGGTATTTCGTTATCCAGATGCACTGAATTGTTTCAGCGAACCCCGGAATTTGCTCCACGGGTGCGGTCTGGAGCAATTGGGAAATCAACACAGGGGATGAAATGAGTTCCAGTAATACCGTTGGCTGTGCCGTGCACAGGGTGACGATGGGCGATCTTGCTGATCTCGAGGGGAAGGCGCTCGCGGGTTCTTCGCGGGTACTGATATCTCAGCAACGCATCGACACCTTCGCCGACGCGACAAACGACCACCAGTGGATCCATGTGGATCCCGTTCGAGCCGCACAGGGCCCGTTCGGCACCACCATCGCGCACGGCTACCTGACCTTGTCGCTCGCCGTGGAGTTGTTCTGGGGCATCCTCGAGGTCACCGACTCCGTGCAGGTGATCAACTACGGACTCAACAAGGTGCGCTTTCCCGCCCCCGTCCCGGTCGACTCCGAGGTCGGCGCCACCGCGACCGTGCTGTCGGTCGATCCGGTCCCGGGTGGACACCAGTTGACGGTCAAGCTGACCTTCGACGTGGCGGGCATCGACCGGCCGGTCTGCGTGTGCGAAATGATCCTGCGCTACTTCGGCGACAGCCCCGACTCGACGACAGACGGCACGAATGGGACGAACGGTGGCGGCAATGCTTGAGAATCTGCAGCGCCGGATCGGCGCCAAGGTGGACCCCGTCGGCTGGTTCTCGGCAACCGGGTCGGTGTCGAAGAACGCGATCAAGAACCCGGCGGAGGTGACGGCGGCGACCGGCCGGCTGGCACGGACCCTGGCCCAGATTCCGCCGGCGACCCTGCGGGTCGCCCTCGGCACCGAGGCCTCGGCGCCGCAGTCGGTGAGCGAGTGCGACAACCGCTTCCGCGATCCCGCGTGGCGGGAGAACCCCGCGTACTTCGCCCTGCTGCAGTCCTACCTGACCACTCGGACCTTCGTCGACGACCTGGTCGACGCCGGCACCGAGGACGAGTTCACCGCGGCCAAGGCACGCCAGTTCGCGCACCTCGCACTCGACGCGGCGGCCCCGACCAACTCGCCGTTGACGAACCCGACGGTGCTCACCCGGGCGATCCAGACCGGCGGCAAGTCCTTGGTCCGCGGCGCGGGCTACGCGCTGGAGGACCTCGTCAAGCGCGGCGGCCGGCCGTTGCGGGTGGACCATGACGCCTTCACTGTCGGCGAGAACATGGCCGCGACCGAGGGCAAGGTCGTCTTCCGCAACGAGATGATCGAGCTGATCCAGTACGCGCCGCAGACCACACAGGTGCACGAGATCCCGCTGCTGGCCTGCCCGCCCTGGATCAACAAGTACTACATCATGGACATCGGTCCGGACCGCAGCTACCTCGAGTGGGCCGTCCAGCACAACCGCACCGTGTTCGTGATGTCGTACCGGAACCCGGACGAGTCGATGGGCGCAGTGACGTTCGAGGACTACCTCGACCAGGGCATCGACGCGGCGATGGACGCGGTCCTGGAGATCACCGGGGCCCCGCGGGCCGACATCGCGGGCCTGTGCCTCGGCGGGGCCATGTCCGCGATCGCGGCCGGGCACTTTGCCGGCAAGGGCGACCAGCGGATGGGCACCCTGACCCTGATCAACACGCTCCTCGACTACAGCGAGCCGGGTGAACTCGGGTTGATCTCCGACCCGGAGACGCTGTACAAGATCGACATCATCATGGGGAAGAACGGCTACCTCGCGGGCGAGGACATGAGCCTGACCTTCGACCTGCTCCGCGCGAACGACCTGATCTTCGGCTACTGGGTCAGCAGGTGGATGCTCGGCGAAAAGCCTGCCGCCTTCGACCTTCTCGTGTGGAACGAGGACTCCACCCGGATGCCGGCCGCCATGCACAGCCGCTACCTGCGTTCGCTCTACCGGGACAACGAACTGGCCAGGGGCGAGTTCACGATCGGCGACGAGAAGATCTCGCTGTCCGACTTCACCAACGACGTGTACGTCATCGGCGCGGAGAACGACCACATCGTGCCGTGGGCGTCGTCGTACGCCAGCGCGGGGCTGTTCGGCGGCAACGTGCGCTACGTGCTCTCGAACGGTGGCCACATCGCCGGCATCGTGAACCCGCCCGGGAAGAAGAGCTGGGTCGAGGCACTGGGCGCCCCCGACGCCAAGCAGGCGCCCGCCCTGCCGGCCGACGCGCAGACCTGGCGGGAGAAGGCGAAGCGGAGCCCGGGGTCGTGGTGGGCGGACTGGACGACCTGGTCCAACCAGCGCGCCGGCGCGCTGCAGGCTCCGCCGCCGATGGGCGGACCCGGGCACAAGGTGCTCGGCGCCGCACCGGGCACGTACGTGTTCAGCTGACCGCAACCCTGGAGAGTTAGCAGTGATCATGCTAACCTGCTAACGTGCCGTAGGCGGGCAAGGACTGTTGCCGCACACGCGATTCCACCGCACATCCGATCACCACGAGGAGTAGCCATGACCGTCACGAAGTCCGCTCAGAGCACCATCGACGCCGGTGTCGAGAGCGCCACCAAGGTCGTCGACGCCAGCGCCGCTCGCGCCGCCAAGGTCGTCGACGCGACCACCGAGCGGGTCACCAAGGTCGTCGACGCGACCACCGAGCGGGTCACCAAGGCGGTCGACGAGAGCGCCGAGCGCGCACAGAACTTCAACGAAAAGGTCTACGCCGCGGCCAAGCAGGCCAGCCTGCTGACGCTGGACAGCTACGAGAAGTCGCTGGGCACCGTCACGGAGTTCCAGAAGAAGCTCGCCGGCGCGTCGGGCCTGGACTGGGTCGGGGCCGTCGTCAACGCGCAGGCCGACCTGGTCTCCGGCCTCAGCGCCACCGCCACCTCCGCGGCCCGCGAGATGCTCAAGTAGGACAGAGCGGCGAACCAGGCGCGGTCCCCGGCAGGCACACTCACTCCTGCCGGGGACCGCGCCGTCTTTGTCCACAACTACAGAAAGCAACGCATGCGCGTGTTCAGAGAAGTCGCCGAGGCCGCCGTCGCCAGCTGGACGGCGTACGCGCGCGGCGCGCTGCGCCGCGATCGGGCTCCGTGGGGACCGCTTGCCGACGCCGCGGTGTTCTGGCAGGTACTCCTCCACCGGTCGCCGCCGCGTTTCCACCACGACAGCGTCACCGAAAAGCTCTGGACGCAGGCCTGCCTGCGGAACTTCTCCACCGCGGCCRCGGCCGGACCGGGATCGATCCTTCCGACCCTGGTGGTGCCGCCCCGATCTGGGCAGACCTCGTGCGTCGTCGACCTGTCCCCCCGGCAGAGCCTGCTCGGCACCTGCCTCGAGGCCGGCCTGGACGACCTGCACTGCATCGAATGGCTCGATCCGACTGCGGCCGAGGACGACTGGGGCATCGAGGAACACCTCCGGGTGCTCGACGAGGCCGTCACCGCACTCGGCGGCCGGGTCAACCTGGTCGGCTTCTCCCAGGGCGGCTGGCTGGCCGCGACGCACGCCGCCCGGCGCCCCGAATCCGTGGCCACCCTGACCGTGGCGTCCGCACCGATCGACTGCGAACGCGGAGTCGACGCGCAACGCACTGCCTGGATACGGGCRGGACGGAGCAGGGTCGGCGCCGGCGTGGTCGGTGCGCTGCCCTGGGACCTGCTGCAGTCCGGGCGCACCCAGGCAGCGGCTCTGAACCTGGCGGAGTGGCCGACCGAATGGGGTCGGATGATGGCGCTGTGGGGTGCCATCGACGATCCGGCGGCGGTCGAGGCGGAAACCGCGTTCCGGAACTGGATCAACCATCCGCAGGACGTTCCGACGGCGCTCTACCGTTGGACGCTCGAGCACCTGTTCCTGCGCAACGAACTCGCCCGCGGCGAGATGACCGTCGGCGGCGAGCGTATCGACCTGGCCGCCGTCGAGTGCCCGCTCTTCCTCCTCGCCGGCACCCGCGACACCGTCACGCCGCCCACCCAACTGTGGGCGCTGGCCGACCTCGTCTCGACGCCCCGGGAGTCCGTCACCAGGATCACCGCGGACACCGGCCACCTGGGCATGGTGTGCGAGACGGAAGTGCTTCGCCGGCAGTGGCTTCCGCTGCTGCGGGACGTTGCCGTCGTATCGGCCCGGCGGGGCTAGTCGGTACCGGCCTGGCCACGGCCACGGCGCCGGTTGGCGACCGTCATCTCGCGGAAGGTCGTGTACATCTCCTCCAGCGCGGCGCGCTGCGCCTTCGTGAGGTCCTTGTCCCTGCGGATCGCCACGACCACCTCGGGCTTGCCGTCGGTGTCGCCGCGGTGCGCACGGGCCGAGAGCAGGTCGGCGGACATCTTCAGGTGGTCCGCGATCGACTCGAGCACCTGCTCGCTCGGCTCACGCAGGTTGCGTTCGATCTGGGACAGGTAGGGGTTCGAGATGCCCACCATCTCGGCGAGCTGCCGCATCGGGAGGGCCGCCAGTTCGCGCTGTCTGCGAATCATCTCCCCCAGCGTGGGCAAGGGGGGCGTCTCGTCGGCCATTGGCCCATCCTACCCACCGCGCGGACGCCGAAAAGTGCTGCTGCCGACCCGCTCGCGCCCCGGCGGGTCCCACCCACCAGGGCGCGGCCGGCCGCTCAGGCCGCGGCGAACTCGGCGATCCGCCGGCGGGCGRGCGACACCGCGGCCGTGTCGCTGTCCACCCCGACGACGCGGGCGTAGTCGAGGATCTCGAGCACCACCTCGCCGATCCGGTCGACCCGGTCGACGAAGTCGCTCACCCCGTTCACCTCCGCCTCGCAAGAGATCAGCCCGCCGGAGTTGGAGACGAAGTCCGGCACGTACACGACGCCACGGGCAGCGAGCGCAGCGCTGACCGTCGGCTCCGCCAACATGTTGTTCGCCGCACCCACCACCGCGACCGCGGAGAGCCGTTTCGCCACGGCATGGTCGACCACCTGCCCCGGTCCCGCCGGGCAGACCACGTCCACCTCGGCGTGCAGGATGTCGGACAGCGGACTTGGCTGCGCGCCAAAGCTTTCCACTGCCTTCTCGACCCGCACCGGATCCGGGTCGGCGACCAGGACGGTGGCTCCTCGCGCGGTCAGCTGCTCGACGATGCCCAGGCCCACGTTGCCTGCGCCCTGCACCGCCACCCGCAGCCCCTCGACGTCGCGGCCCAGGTGCGACGCCACCGCCGCGATCGAGGCCACCACGCCGCGGGCGGTGTACGGCGAGGGGTCACGCCCCGCACTCGAGACCCGCGGCACGTACCGGCCGATCACCGCGAGGTCAGCGCTGCCGGTACCCATGTCGGCCCCGGGGATGTACCGCCCGCCGAACATTCCGATGTGCCGGCCGTGCGCTTCGAGCACGTCCCGGGTCTTGTCACTGAACGGGTCGGCGTTGACGACACTCTTGCCGCCGCCGAGCGGGAGGCCCGCAAGGGCGGCCTTGAAGGTCATCGCGCGCGCCAGTCGCATGGCGTCGGCGGCCGCCAGCTCGTCGCTGGCGTACTTGCGGATCCGGACCCCGCCCAGCGCCGGGCCCAGCGTGGTGTCGTGCACCGCGACGATGCTCGCGAATCCGCCCTCCGTCCGGCGGATCGACAGCTGCTCGAAGTCCTGATCGGCCAGCGAATTCACGACGCTCATGACGCTCTCCTGTGATACYCCGCCCGCGACAAGTCCACCCTCGTGGGGCTGACTCGCTGTGAGGCAATGATTTACGGCACTTGTGGCACGTTCCGGCGGGACCCCGCCGGAGAAGAACTGTAAGCGGCGTCACACAATTGTCAACCCCGCCGGGCCGCACGCCGCGCGGCCGACGATCCGCCTGCGCACGAAGCGCAGCTGCGTCGACGGATGGCGCACCGAGGTGAGCATCCTGCTCAACTTGGCCGCCGGGTATTGCCGCCGCGGGCCCTCGGATGATTCCCTTCGTCTCGCCACTGAGACCTGGATCACAGTCCACCTACGATCGCCTTCGGTGACACCGCCCATTTCCCGGCCCACGAGGCCGCAGGCTGCACAGCAAGGAGTCCACCCATGCCCGGAGCAGGCATCTGGCGAACGAAATCAGTCGAACAGTCGATAGCGGACACAGACGAACCCGGCACCCGCCTGCGGCGCGACCTCACGGCCTGGGACCTGACGGTGTTCGGCGTCGCCGTGGTCGTCGGCGCGGGCATCTTCACGCTGACCGCACGCACCGCGGGCAACGTGGCCGGGCCGTCGATCTCGCTGGCCTTCGTCCTTGCCGCCGCGGCGTGCGGGCTGGCAGCCCTGTGTTACGCCGAGTTCGCGTCCGCCGTGCCGGTGGCCGGCAGCGCCTACACCTTCTCGTACGCCACCTTCGGCGAGTTCGTCGCCTGGATCATCGGCTGGGACCTGATCCTCGAGTTCGCGCTCGCCTCGGCGGTGGTCGCGAAGGGCTGGTCGCTGTACCTCGGCAACGTGATCGGCGCGGCCGGGTCCACGACCGCGCATCTCGGACCGATCGCCTTCGACTGGGGCGCCCTGGTGATCATCGGTGCGATCACCCTGGTCCTCGCCATCGGCACCAAGGTGTCGTCGCGCGTCTCGGCCGTCATCACCGCCATCAAGATCATCGTGGTCCTGCTCGTCATCGTGGTCGGCGCGTTCTACGTCAAGAAGGAGAACTACTCGCCGTACGTCCCGCCCGCCGAGGGCGCGGCCAGCACCGCCAGCGGCGTGCACCAGTCGCTGTTCTCGTTCTTCACCGGCGCCGGCGGCAGCACCTACGGCTGGTACGGCCTGCTCGCCGCCGCCAGCCTGGTGTTCTTCGCGTTCATCGGATTCGACGTCGTGGCCACCACCGCGGAGGAGACCAAGAACCCCCAGAAGGCGCTGCCGCGGGGCATTCTCGGCTCCCTCGCCATCGTCACCGTGCTCTATGTCGGCGTCACCCTGGTGCTGACCGGGATGGTCAAGTACACCGACCTGCGCAGCGGCAGCCCACTGGTCGGCGACAGCAGCGCGACGCTCGCCACGGCCTTCGAGGCGCACGGCATCACCTGGGCGCAGTGGGTCATCAACTTCGGCGGACTTGCCGGCCTGACCACGGTCGTGATGGTCATGATGCTCGGCCAGACCCGGGTGCTGTTCGCGATGTCACGGGACGGGCTGATGCCCCGCGGCCTGGCGAAGACCGGCAAGAAGGGCACCCCGGTGCGGATCACCCTCATCGTCGGCGGCGTCGTCGCCCTGCTGGCCGGTTTCTTCCCGATGGGCACCCTCGAGGAGATGGTGAACATCGGCACCCTGTTCGCCTTCGTCCTGGTCTGCATCGGGGTGATGGTGCTGCGCCGCACCCGCCCGGACCTGCCGCGTGGCTTCCGGGTCCCGCTGATGCCCGTCGTCCCGATCGTCGCGGTGCTGGCCTGCCTGTGGCTGATGCTCAACCTGTCGGTGGAGACCTGGATCCGGTTCGTCGTCTGGATGGCGCTCGGCATCGCCGTCTACTTCGCCTACGGATACCGCAAGTCGATCCTCGGCCGGCGCCTCAACGCCCCGGTGGAGCCGGCGCCGCAACCCGAGCGGGCAAGCCTGCCCGTCTGACCTCACTCACCTCTCAGCCAGCCCCCTGGTCACTCAGATCAGGGGGTTGGCGCCGTCCAGGAAGATCCACAGGCACACCCCGGCCGCGACGCCGAGGATCAGCGCCAGCGCCGATCCGGTGCGCGGGCGGGTGGCCCACCGATGGGCGCCGTCCACGGCGATCCGGCCGGGTCCGCAGAGGATCACCGCGATCAGGGCGGCCACCAGCAGGGTCTCGTACTCGACACCCGCCGGGGCGAAGAACTGCAGGCCCGGTTCGGCGACCTGCCGCACACACCAGGCGTTGATCATCACCACGAGCACCGCGGCGGCGGCCAGCGGCGTCATCAACCCGACGATCAGGAACACACCGCCGACGACCTCGGCGACCGCGCCGAGGATCGAGAGCAGCCGGGCCTGGTCGAACCCCGCCTCGACCAGAGTGGTCTCGAAGCCGTCGAGGCCGGGTCCGCCCCACCAGCCGAAGAGCTTCTGCAGGCCGTACCCTAGCGCGAGCGCGCCGACCGCGACCCGCAGCACCAACAGTCCGAGGTCCAGGGTGCCCCGCGGCGCCGCGGCAACCGCGGCATGCGACGCGGCGGCGGCCGGGTCCGATTCCGCGGAGAGTCGAGCCGGGGCGGGTGCCACGACGGTCGGCGCCGGCGTCACGTACGGCTCCTCGAGGGCGAAGGAGCCGTCGACGTCGTAGGCGTCGTCGGTCGGCAGCACCTCGGTGGTGCGGGTCGGCGACTCGTACTCCGCCGCAACGTACTCCGGTTCCGTGTATGCCGTTGCGACGTACTCCATGACCGGTTCGGGGGTCCGGCGGGCAGCCGGAAGGGCGGGACCGTTGTAGGTCGGAATCTGCTCGGTGGGCAGCAGACCCAGGTCCTCGTCGGTGGTCGGGATCCGCTCGGTGGGGTGGTCGAACGGGCTGGAGACGTCGCGAGGCTTCTGTGTCACGGTGACAGGGTAGAGCGCGCGGGCAG